>NZ_JBDFVF010000001.1:0-251718 GCF_040913205.1 Bacteroides sp. MSSM.1001136sp1_RTP21357st2_D2_RTP21359_211015
TAACAAAGCCCGGGCTTGAGAAAGTCTGGGCTTTGCGCATAAAAAAGGCTGTGTCAGCGTTTTGACACAACCTCATTCGAGTGAGATGGTGACGGTATACCAATGTGATACCGTCACTATTTTTAGATATGTATTTTACCAGTTTCTTTTCACTGTGCGGTAACCGTAGCCGATAATTACAAGAAAACAGATGAACGGAAGAATAAATGAAACATTGACAGCCGGTAACCACGCTATTTGTTCCAAATCAATGATGCTTGCCTGTAGCGGTGGAAGAACAGAACCTCCCAGGATAGCCATAATAAGGCCGGCAGCTCCGAACTTCGCATCATCTCCCATACCTTTCAAGGCAATACCGTAGATGGTAGGGAACATCAATGACATACAAGCCGATACTGCTACCAGACAATACATTCCGAAGATATTTTGAAGGAAGATTACACCTAAAGTGAAAATACCTCCAAAGATAGCAAGAATCATCAGCAATTTACCCGCATTGAGATAGCGCAGAATGAACGTACAGATAAAACGGCTAATACAGAATATCACCATTGCTATGATATTATATTGTTGAGATAGTACTTCCGCACTTTTCTCGTCCATACCTTGTGACATGAACAAGCGTGTTCCATACTGAATGATGAAAGTCCAGCACATAATTTGTGCACCTACATAGAAAAATTGGGCAATTACACCTTCACGATAACGCGTTTGGGTGAAAATACGTTTCAGTGTAGGGAAGAAGTCTATTCTATGATTCTGATCTCCATTCTTAGGCATCTTGACGAATCGTATCAGAAGCAACATGGCTACGATAATCAGTCCGATAATGAGATAAGGAGCAATCAGGACGCTAAGGTCGCTTTCTTTGATTGCTTGAAATTCGCTGTCGTTAAGCAATGCGCGGTCTTCGGTACACATCGGATGCAATTTCGCTTGAATGAACTGCATGGCTACATACATTCCGAGAAGTGACCCCATCGGGTTGAAAGACTGTGCAAGGTTCAATCGCCGGGTAGCTGTTTCTTCCGTTCCCATGGAAAGAATATACGGATTACAGCTTGTTTCGAGGAAAGATAATCCGCAGGTCAGAATAAAATAAGCAATCAGAAACGGATAGTACTCACCCGTCATTTTGGCGGGGAAGAATAAGAAGGCTCCGAAAGCATACATACCCAGTCCTAACAAAACACCTGCTTTGTAGGAATATTTGCGGATGAAGATGGCAGCCGGGAAAGCCATTGCAAAGTAGCCTCCATAGAAGGCAACCTGTACCAATGCCCCGTCGGTGGCACTCATCCGGAAGATTTTAGAGAATGCCTTTACCATCGGATTGGTAATGTCATTGGCAAATCCCCATAACGCAAAACAGGAGGTAATGAGAATAAAAGGTATAAGATAACTGATGCCATCTTTCGAAATGATGGACTGCTTGGTGTGTTTCATGGTTGTCTCTGGTATTTTTTTAAGTATTATACAAATGGAACATTCTTTCCATCGGTTTCCATTTCTCTGCGGAACTCATTCCGGGTGCGGCTTGTTGGAAGATAGCCATATATTCTTCCCACTCTTGTTGGCGGGGAAGGGTGTTCAGACGTTCCATTGCCGTGTCCCAGTCAAAATCAAGGGGAGTTTCGACGATCATAAACAGTCGGGTTCCCAGGATATAAATTTCCATTTCCAGGATGCCAACTTCCCGGATACCGGCAAGAATTTCCGGCCATGCTTCCGCCTGGCTATGTCTTTTCCGATATTCGGCGATTAGTTCCGGAGAATCGCGTAAATCAAGGGTTTGGCAATATCGTTTGACGGGAACGTCATAAGATTGAACCTGATAACCGGTTTTAGATGTTTCCATATACTTTTATTTTTTAGGATAATATACTTGTGGTGTAACGCTGCGAGTGACAATTTCCCGCAATTCACGAAGATTGGCAATTTCTCCTTTAGCCATTGCCTGCGTCAGAATGTTTCCCATTGCAGTGGCTTCCACCGGACCTGCATAAACAGGAATACCGAGTTCGTCAGCTGTCAGTTGGTTGAGTAACTTATTTTGTGATCCTCCTCCGATGATATTTAACTGACGGATTGGAGCGGGGAGGCAACGGTTGAGCTGTTCCACAGCCAGCCGATATCTGAAAGCTAATGACTGGAGCACACATCGTACAGTCTCTGCCTTGTTTTGGGGAATTTGCAAAGCATGATTCCGGCAATAATGAATAAGCGCATTCTCCATATTTTCCGGATTCATGAATATGGTGTCGTCTACAGGGATGATTGTATCAATCTCGGCTTCGGCTGCTTGCGGGATGATTATATCATAATCTTGTTCCTCGCCACACGCTTTCCACTCGCTCATCAAGCGTTGCAGAATCCATAATCCTGTTATATTCTGGAGGAAACGGATTTTGCCGTCTACACCTCCTTCATTGGTGAATTGAGCTTTTCTTGCTTCTTCCGTTAATATGGGTTCGTCCACTTCAACTCCCAGTAGCGACCAAGTGCCGGAACTAAGGAAAGCGATAGGACTTTCTGCAGCAGGAACAGCAGCTACGGCACTGGCTGTATCATGTGAACCTACGGCAATAACGTCTACGGCACCCAGTCCGGTTTCGCGTGCAATATCCTCTTTCAGAGTGCCTCTGATTGTTCCGGGAAGAATGATTTTACCGAACAGATGTTCGGGAAGACCTAAGCTATGTATGGTATCGAATGACCAGTTGCGTGATTTGGCGTTGAGTAATTCAGAGGTGGAGGCGATACAATATTCATTATTGGCTACCCCTGTCAGGAAATAACTGAAGAGATCGGGCATGAATAAAAGTTGCCGGGCAACTTCCAACTGTGCATCTTGATTTTGCTTCATGCTGTAAAGTTGAAACAGCGTATTGATAGGCATCACCTGAATACCGGTTTCGGCATAATGTCGATGTTCATCCATGCACTTGAATACTTCTGCCGGCATTCCCTCTGTTCTTGCATCCCGGTAACAGACTGGATTTCCTAATAGGTTTCCATGTTTGTCAATCAGTCCGAAATCCACTCCCCAAGTGTCAATACCAATACCTTTTACGGCATATCCTTTTTGTGCAGCCAGTTTTAGTCCGGTTTTCATATCTTCGAACAGAGCCGGGAAGTCCCAGTAAATATGATTGCCTAGTTTGACCTGCCGGTTGGAGAAGCGGTATATCTCTTCCAATTCCAGCCTGTCGTTAAGAAGAAAGCCGGCGATGATTCGCCCGCTGCCGCCTCCGAAGTCTGCTGCTAAATAAGTGTGTTTGATGGTATCTTTCATGGTAATATGCCTGGATATTAGTTGGTTTTCTTTCCTAATACGTAGATTTCCAGGTCTTCAATTTCTGCCGGTGTGAGCACTGAATAATCACCGCCGGATTGAACAATGATGCGACAAGCCATTTCGAAAAAAGTAGCCCGTTCATATACTTGGTCGAAGTCTTTTCCGCACACCACTTGTCCGTGGTTGGTCAGTAAAACCGAGTTATGCTTTTGCATGGCTTCTACCACGGCTTTCGCCAGTTCCGGTGAGCCGGGACGATAATACGGAATCACAGGTATTTCCGAACCTACATGGCAAGGAATTTCTGCTGTTACATTGAAATTTGCCGGCTTGTTCTTCATGCAGGAGACAGCGGTGGCATATTCCGATTGGAAATGGAGAACGACATTGACGTCCGGACGTTCACGGAGAATACCCAAATGGAATGTACTTTCCATAGAGGGTTTTACACCATTGGCAGGAATGCCGCTGGCGATATTGCAGATTGAAACCTTTTCTTTGCCAAGTGTGGGAACCCAGGAACCCGTACCAGAAATCAATGCTTCTTCGCCGATTCTCCAGGAAAGGTTACCGCTGCTGCAAAGCATTAACTTTGCATCCCCGTAACGATGTGCTTGTGCAATGAACTGTGCAATATGTTCGTTAGTAATCATAGTGTTACTTATTTAAGTCGCTGTAGGGGGCGGGGCTATCCCGACATTTGTTATGTGTCGGGTGGGGGACCCCATCCCTACGAACGGCAAAGTTAAAATATTTATTTATACAGGACGAAAAAAACTTGTTTATTTATAGATAGGGCCATAAGTTGCACAAGCTCTGTAGTCTGATCCTTCTTTATCCATGCCGAAGGCATTCCAGGCTGCCGGACGGAACATCTGATCTTCTTCTACATTGTGCATACATACTGGAATACGGAGCATGGAAGCAAGAGTGATTAAGTCCTGACCGATGTGTCCATAGCTGATAGCTCCATGATTGGCTCCCCAGTTATTCATTACTGAATATACATCTTTAAAAGCCGGTTTTTCGCACAGGCGGGGTACAAACCAGGTGGTAGGCCATGTAGGATCTGTACGCATATTGAGTTTCTGATGGATTTCCGGATCAATTTCCACTGTCCAACCTTCTGCGATTTGCAGGACAGGGCCTAAGCCTTTAATCAGGTTGAGGCGCATCATGGTAACAGGCATTCCGCCTTTTGACAGGAAGTTGGACGAGAAGCCACCCCCACGGAAGTAGTCACGGTCTGCCGGATACCAGGTCGTTGCTTTGAGACAGTTCTCTACATCAGCGTCCGTCAGGTTCCATGGTTCTTTCATAACCGGATTGCCTGCTGCGTCTAATGATTGGCCGGAACCGTCGAGAGTCGTTGCACCGGAATTGATAAGATGGATGATACCGTTTGCTGCCAATCCGCTCAACTCTTTGCCGGTTACACGTTTCACGGCTTCAGGACTCCAGTAAGTACGTACGTCGGAGAATATTTGTGCACGGTTGGTCAATAGATGTCCGAACAGCATAGCTACGCCGTTGCAGGCATCGTTCTCGGTAGCTACGACAAATGCTTCACGGATACCGTTCCAGTCAAAAGAAGTATTGAGCAGAGCTTCCGGATAGTCACCGTTAGGATAGAAGTCTGTCCATTGGCGTTGTCCCTGGAAACCGGCTGCAATGGCATTGTGTCCCAAGGCTTCTTCCTTGAATCCCATTTCTTTCAATTTGGGATTTCCGGTCATCAAGTCGCGCATGATAATCGTCATCTTTACAATGAATTCCCAATCAGCATCTTTCTGTTCACGGGTTTTACGTTTTTCAGGACGGTTCTTGAAGTCTTCACCTTCGTTTGTCTTGCAATTTTTTTCAGTCCAGGCCATGGCTTTGGCGTATTCTTCGTGGTCATAGATGCCTTCGTCCATTCGACGGATGATTTCTGTGAGGTCTATTGACTCATTACGCATTCCCAAATACTCTTGGAAAAAATCAGGATTAACAATAGAACCGGCGATACCCATAGATACACTACCCATTGACAGGTAAGATTTGCCTCTCATCGTAGCTACTGCCTGTGCAGCACGTGCAAAACGAAGAATCTTTTCTGATACATCTTCAGGGATTGTGTTGTCGTCCAAATCTTGAACGTCGCGTCCGTAGATACCGAATGCGGGAAGGCCTTTTTGTGCGTGTCCGGCAAGTACGGCAGCAAGGTATACAGCTCCCGGACGTTCTGTGCCGTTGAATCCCCAGACAGCTTTCGGATAATGCGGGTTCATATCCATCGTTTCAGCACCATAGCACCAGCAAGAAGTGACGGTAATGGTAGAGCCGACCCCTTCTCTTTCAAACTTTTCCGCACAAGCGGCACTTTCGGCTACGCGTCCGATCGTGCTATCGGCTATAACACATTCTACCGGACTGCCATCACCGTTTTTCAGGTTGCTGCTGATTAACTCGGCTACTGCTTTTGCTAAATTCATTGTTTTCTCTTCAAGGCTTTCGCGAACGCCACCCTGGCGACCATCGATTGTGGGACGAATCCCGATTTTCGGATACTTTTTCATGGTTTCTATCTATTAAAGGATTAATTAATATCTGTGCTGAACTGTGCTGATGTCTTCGCAAAAAAAAAATTAAAGTGACTTTCGAAGCCTTACTTCCGTTGGTAAGAACTTCTGAACCGGTACATTATTAAGAACGAAATTGGCCGCTTCGTTTCCCATCATTTCCCAATCAATACTCAATGAGGTTATTCCTTCGTCAATCACTTCGTAGGAAGGAATATCATTATACGCTAACAGACCGAAATCTTTTCCGCATTTCAGCCCTTCCAATCTTCCTTGTTTCACCACTTTTACTACATCTTGTTGCTTGATGGCGATATAGGCAACTCCCTTACGTACGATCAGATTCTCAATATCCTCCTGTATTTCACAGAGGAATCCTTGCTCCTGACAGAAACGGGTAAAATACACCTTACTGCTTTGGGGATGTTTCAGGCTTTTGGGAAACAAAAAAACGAGCTGGTGATAGTTCTTCAATCTTTCCTTGAGCAGATTCAATGCCTGATAGAAAAATTCATCAAAATCCTGGCAGATATATGAATACTTTTCTTTTTCGAATTTGCCGAAATCAAGGAGTAGTAATCTTGAAGGATTAATTTTATTGAGAACAGTGCTGAATTTTTCGTTATCGAAATTCATCACGATGTATTTGTTGTATTTCCCGATGGATTCCCGGAGGATCGTATTGAACAACCGTTCGTTGTATTGATGAAATAATAAGTCTACCTTATAGTTGATAGGCAGATGTCTGACGAAACTGTTATATAAGGCTTCTTTGAAAGGAGTATATTGGTCGAGCAGCAATAAGACATTGGTCACCTGGCTCGTCACATAATAACCCTTGCCGGGAGTGGAGTCGATCAAGCCTCGTTCGCGTAAATCAAGGAAAGCCTTGAAAACGGTGTCGCGTGATACTCCGTATTGAGCACTCAACTGATTGATGGAAGGCAAAGAATCTCCTTCAAGAAATTCTTTTCTGGAAATCGCCTGGCTAAGTGCGTCCGCTAGTTGCGTAACCTTGCTTGCCTGTTGTCCGAATGTTGCCTTTTTATCAATTCGTTTCATATTCGAAAAATAAATAACACTATGCTGAACTATGCTGATGCAAAGAAAGGCATTTTATTCTGAACGGAATAAATAATTTGATATGTTTTATAGCAGAAAACAATAAAAAAATCCCCTCCGGCGGACCGGAGAGGATTTATAGCTTTTCCTGATTTCTTGTTCGGAATCTGCTGAAATTTATTCAGCAGCAGCTTCTGTTGCAGGAGCTTCTTCAGCCGGAGCTGCGGCAGCTTCTTCTGCAGGTGCTTCAGCAGCAGCTTTTTCGGCAGCTTCAGCAGCTTTCTTTTCAGCGAGTGCTTTTGCTTTCACTTCGTTGATCTTCTTTTCTGCTTCCAGACGTGCTTTTGCTTCAGCTTTCTTAGCTTCGTCTTGTTTAGCCTTCAAAGTAGCCAAACCTGACTGTTTGTTGTTTTTCCAAGCTTCGAATTTAGCTTCAGCTTCTGCTTCTCCGAATGCGCCTTTTGCTACACCGCCCAGAAGATGTTTCTTCATGTAAACTCCTTCACGAGAAAGAATGTTACGTACAGTGTCACTTGGTTGTGCACCTTTCAGTACCCATGCCAATGCAGCGTCGAAATTCAAATCTACTGTAGCAGGATTGGTGTTAGGGTTGTAAGTACCAATCTTCTCAATAAATTTACCATCACGTGGTGCTCTGCTGTCTGCAATTACAATTGAATAGAACGCGTAACTTTTACGTCCGTGTCTCTGCAATCTGATTCTAGTTGCCATTTTAAATAATTGTTTTTAATGATTGATTTGAATTATGCTATTATCTCGTAATAGCGGGCACAAAGATACGGCTTTTCTTTTGATTGACAAACATTTCGCATCTTTTTTACGAATACCGTTTCGGATAGCGGAACAAAATTGCTAGCAGGGCGCATGCTCCCATTGTAAACGGATAGTAGAGATTTCCGATGATACTGATGGGGGAGATACTGGCAAGTCCCGCTGCAATCAGCATCTGCGCTCCGTATGGAATAATCCCTTGTATCAGGCAGGAGAAAGTATCGAGGATACTGGCTGTTTTTCTTCGGTCGAGATGGAATTTCACGGCAATATCTTTGGCAATCGGTCCTGTTGTTATAATGGCAATCGTGTTGTTGGCTGTACATAAGTTGGCGATACTTACCAGGGCGGCAATGCTTAGTTCGGCTCCTCTTTTACCATTGACGTGGCGGGTGAGTTTCCGGATAATGAAATCGATACCACCGTTATAACGGATGGTTTCGAGCATCCCTCCGGCCAATAGAGTGATAATAATCAGTTCTCCCATTCCTGTAATTCCCGTTCCCATGGCACCAAACCAGTCGAAAATTCCAAAGCTGCCGGTCGCGATGCCAATGATGCCACTTGTCAATATACCTATTATGAGTACGAGCATCACGTTCATTCCGGCAATGGCTGTTCCTAATACTATTATATAAGGTATAACTTTGATCCATTCAATGGTCTGTGTTTGGGCGGGAGCGGTAATGGATAGTCCCTGAAATATGTAAATTCCCAACACAATGATGGCTGCCGGGACGACAATCATAGAATTTACACGGAATTTATCGCGCATTACACATTCCTGGGTTTTTGTCGAAGCGATGGTGGTGTCGGAGATAAAAGATAAGTTGTCTCCGAAAAAAGAACCGCCTACTACGACGGCTACCATAAAGGGGAGAGCTATTTCTGTCTTTTCTGCCAGTCCTACGGCAACGGGAGTAAGGGCGACGATAGTTCCTACGCTGGTTCCGATGGATAAAGAGATGAAACAGGCGGCAATGAAGATGCCTGCCAGTAACAGGTTATCCGGCAGAATATGCAGTGTCAGATTGACAGTGGCATCGATTGCTCCCATTTGTTTCGCACTATGAGCAAAGGCTCCGGCAAGAATGAATATCCATATCATCAGGAGGATATTTTTATTGGCAGCTCCCACGGAGAACTGATAGATGCGTTGGTCTAGTTTCAATCCTTTGGTAATAGCAATGGCGTAGCAGGAAGAAACAAGGAAAGCCACCGTGATAGGCACTTTATAAAAGTCGTTGACAAGAATGGAAGTTACCAGGTAAAGGCATAAGAATACGAGCAACGGACTTAATGCCCACCAACTTCCGGTGCGGTTTTTATGTATTTTTTCTTCAGTCATAAATGGAATATGTAGATATTCGTTTTTTGCTTTCGGTTCTCTGTCTCTTAAAGTAAAATAATACGCTTTTGCATGATTTCCGTCAGTTGTGCTTTCAACAGGCGGGCATTGATAGGTTTAGGCATATAGCCGTCAAAACCGCTTTCCATCACCCGTTGTTCATCCGAAGCGTATGCAAAAGCCGTAATGGCGATAATAGGTACCTTGGCAGAATATTTGCGTATTTCTTTAGTTGCCTCGTAACCGTCCATGACCGGCATATTGATGTCCATCAATATAATCTGCGGATTATATTGCTTGAACATTTCCACCGCCTCTTGTCCATCCCAGGCATGAATTAATTGATACTCTCCCTTTAGTATGGATGCGAACAGTTTGTAGTTACTTTCATTATCCTCGGCAATCAGAATGGTAAACTTGTTTTTTTCTATACTTATCGGCTGAATTTCCTCTTTTTTTATGCTTTCTTCTACGGCTATTGCGGCTTTATATGGCAGCGTGAACCAGAATGTTGAACCTTTGCCCTCTTCCGAGTCTACTCCGATGGTACCTCCCATGTGTTCTACCAGAGTCTGGCAGATAGAAAGTCCCAGGCCGGTGCCTTGTTCGAAACTATTTAATTTGACGAAGCGTCCGAAAATGCTCTTTTGCTTGTCTTTGGGAATGCCACAGCCAGTATCGCTGACATAAAAATAGATCTCTTTGCCGCGGAGTTCATAACCAAAACGAATGTATCCTTCAGTGGTGAATTTGATGGCATTGCTTATCAGGTTGATGAGCAATTGTGACAGCCTGTTCTTCTCTGTATGGATAAAGCAGTTTTTCTCTGCCAGATGGCAGGTTAACTGTACTTTTTCAGATTTTATTTTTAATTGTAATGAGCTCGTTAACTCGTTCAGCATTTTGTTCAAGTCTATGTTGGAATATTGAAATTCCAATGTTCCGGCTTCAATCTTTGATAAATCAAGAATGTCACTGATTAATTGCAATAACAAGGTATTATTGTTTTCAATGATGCTCACATATTCCTGCTTTTCCTCTTCCTCGTCTGTTGAAGCCAATATGCCGGAGAAACCGACAATAGCGTTGAGGGGAGTACGGATTTCATGGCTCATATTGGCGAGGAAGGCAGACTTCAGACGATTGGATTCTTCTGCCCGGTCTCTGGCTGTGGTCAATTCCATTTCCATCTTTTTCCGTGTGGTGATGACTAGTGAAGAACCGACCAGGGTGAGCGGCTTGCCGTTTTCGTCACGGGTCTCTACAGCGGCTTGAGCTTCCACCCATTCGATTCTGTGAATGTTATTCTGTACATTGATAACCCGGTATTCTTCCCTGACTTTATCCGATCGCCCTTCTATCAGGTCATCATAGGCTTTTTCTACCCGTTTACGGTCTTCTTTGAATATCTTTGAGAAATATTGGGAATCGGGCACTGCCAATTGTTCTTCATTCACGTCTTTATCGTTTGTGCTAAGCTCAATAGGCCTATTGATGTCGCAAAGTATGGTTTTGCTTCGCAAATCCCATTTCCAAGGCACGATATTGGCTACGTCCAGTGCCATTGCCAGTTTATTGTTGGTAGCACTTAGTTTTTGTTGTGCTTTGTGTAGTTCGGTGCTGTCCAGGCAGAAAATATCGACAATATTGTTGTGGTGAGTTCCTTTTAGTACTACATCATAGAAGGTGTCTATCTGTTTGAAATAATAGGGGAAAGTGATAGCCTTGTTTTCCGCAAGTGACATTTTGGTGAAATGCAGGAACTCCGGCATGGATTCAGGGAATATTTCACTGGCTTTCTTGCCTACTACATCTTCTTTACGGAAAAAACTTTTCTCGAAATGAGCGTTGACATTCCGGTATACAAGTTCTATCGGGGTACCTTCTTCATTCATGATTAACTCTTCTTGCATATACAATATAGGCATATTGTTAATCAGGTTTTTGTAAGAAGTCATTGTGTCAATCTCTTTCTGTTGTATTTTCTTGAGCTTATTCAGATGACTGATGCGGTATTGGAAGAATAGGGCAAGCAGTATGAAGCAGACTATGGTTCCTAAAATAAAGTATCCGTACTGTTCCCAAAACGTAGGCGGCTTGTTAAAGAAAATAGTGCCCGGTGGACATAAGTATGGCGACATTCCTTTACGTAGCAAAACATTGTAGTTGATAGTCGGAGCGGCATCTGAAGGCTCGTAAAAAGGTATCTCGGATGCTTGTTTGCCATTCAATATTGATTGGATCGTTTGTATGATTTTCTGGCTGTATACATGTTGATCGTAGATGTATCCGCCAATTATTCCTCCTGCGTTGTCCTTGATTGTCATCATCCCAAGGCTGAACAGAGGTGCGGAAGTCGTTGAGACTAATAGGTGTGAATTTGTAACTAGCGAGGTGTTGCCGGCAAAGGTGTGTTTGTAAAACCATGAAGAGAAAAGTATTCCTGTTGTTTTAGGATCAACGGTGTAAAGGGTGTCCAGTAAATGATTGGTTTGCATCTTCCGGGGCGATATGAATTGATAATTGATGTCGGGATGGCTCTTTTTCAATTCTTGTTTGATAACCATATTGTAAGTCTGGTTGTTTTGCCGTTCATCACCGATAAATATGAAATTTTTAATATCGGGAGTCATTCGGCAAATCAGGTCTATATTTTCTTTAATATAGAAATTGGAATGTAGGAAAGTGAGATTGTAAGGCTGCGCCATATCTGCAATCGGGGTTCTTGCAGTCAACTCAACAGGCTTCTTTTGGAGATAAAATTCCTTCGGGCCGATGTAATCTTCTTCAGCACATAGTATAATCGGAATATTTCCCCACATCTTTCTGAAGTCGTCCCGTAATATCATGCTGGAGTTTCCGAGTAATATCAACATACGCGGAGAATGTCGCTTGTATTTTTCCAGAACTGCCTGTCTGAATTCATTCAAAGTGGAGTCTGTGTCCATCATTAGCATGTTCATGTGTTCGGTATAGAGTGCTAATTGAGGCGAATTCTGGGCATATTCGGTAATGGCTGAAATCATTCTGAAGCTCCAGGGAGCTGCTTCTGTATATGAATTAATGATTAAAAGATAATTTGACGAGTTCACTGAATCTTTTTGAGCTAGAATCGGTGATATGTAGGAAAAAGCTAATAGACAGAAAGACAAAAATAATTTTATTATATATGAGTTAATTATTTTGGTTTGAAAAAGAGTTGTCATTTTAAATTTAATTTTCTGGTGGCTTATTAAGTTTATGCATTGGCAAAAGTATTAATAATAAATGAATTAAACTTGATTTTGACCATAAAAAATGAATGAAAAAAAGACTTCAGGTCTTTTTCTGATTAACGGGCTTTTTATTCAATTTTATAGGGATACGCTTTGGTAGGGATGAGTAAACCAAAAACGCGAGCCGGTTCCCATCTCGGATTCCACTCCAATAGTGCCGCCGAGATGTTCGATAATGCTCCTGCAAATAGACAGCCCTAAGCCTGTGCCTTTTGAGAATGAATTGAGTTTCACAAAGCGGTCGAATACCCGGTCTACTTTGTCCGGTTCAATCCCCATTCCTGTATCAGCTACGGAAAATTCAATTTCACAGGTATCTTCTTTCAGATGATATTCAAGAAGAATCTGTCCCTTATTTGTAAATTTGAGGGCATTGTTGATAAAGTTTGTGATAACCTGCATCAGACGTTTCTTGTCAGTATAGATATAAAAATTGGGTAGGGTGGGGGCTAGTAATACAGGTACCGGCTTATCTTCTTTTATATCATAATTGCGTATGATATCTTCACAGAAGCTCTTGATGTCCAGATAATCCATGGTGAAGTCGAGTGTTCCGGCTTCTATTTTTGATAAGTCGAGAATGTCGGATATCAGTTGTAAAAGAAGTTCGGTGTTTTCTTGCATGATATCGACATAATCCTGGCGTTCCTTTTTGTCATCCGATTCGACCAGTAAACTGGCAAAGCCGACAATCGCATTGAGCGGAGTACGGATTTCATGACTCATATTGGCGAGGAAGGCTGATTTTAAGCGGTCCAGGTTTTCCGCTTTTTCTTTGGCTATCCTTAGTTCTTCTTCTATTGTTTTTTGGTGGTCAATATCAACGCTGGTAATCACGTGTGCCATCTGTCCGTCTATCCAGGCAAATGCTGCACTGAATACCCGGAACCAACATTTGTCGAACGGGCGTTGGTAATCCCAGGAATATACCTTGGTTGGCAGCCCGTTTTCATCTATCAAATGTTTCTTAGGACAAAACTCACATTCTCCGGTTTTATCTTTATATAGAGCCTGCCAGCATTTTTTTCCTTCAAAGTGTTCGATACCTCCATAAGGAGCGGCCATAGATTCATTGGCATATAGCATATCATGGGAATCAAAAGAGTTTACGTAGATGTCAACCCCCATATTATTCATGATGCTGCTTAACGTCTTGCTCGCCCGTACTTCTCTTTCTTTATATTCCCGCACTGCTATTTCCTTGGAGAGGGAGCCTAAAATGAGATGAATCATTTGCAGTTCTTCATCGGTGAAAGATATTGCATGTTCTCTGTCTCCAAATCCGATGAATCCGATAATTTTTCCTTCGGAGTCTTGAATTTGCCGGATTAGTAATGAATCGACTTTATAGAAATCCACGATGTCTACATCATCCCAAGAAGTATTTTGGTTTCTGCAAGCATAAAAAGGTTTGTTCTTTCCATTTGCACGGACAACATGTTGATTGGTCATTTCGCTGATTTCAAAACGTTGTCGCAAAACGTTGTCGTTATTTCCGACAGTTTCCTTTAGATAGAAGTAGCGAAATCCGTCAGTTTGATAAATGAATCCTCTTTTAAAGCCATAGTATTCGCAAATATCCGTAAGTGATTCTGTGATTTTTTTCTCAATAGAGTCACAGCTATTCAGTCTTTCTAAAAAATGAAGTAAAAATGCATTGTAATTCTCTCTTTCTCTAATCATATTGTTTTAGGCATCTTGTTTGGTTATTTAAACTCGGAAGGAGTATGCTGTTTATCTCTTTCAAGTCTTCAAGCTGCTAATATACGGACTTTTAAAAAATGATGAACGCTGTTTCAGATTTTTTGTAATGTTCCGTTTTTCTTTTTTTTGGTACGAAAAGAGAATGTGATATATGATATTTCTCTTGGATTTTAGTTAACTAACAATAATCATTTGAGAAATAAAGGAGTGAACACTTGTGCGGATTTATTGAATTGAATAATGATTGGGGAAGTTAGTCGGTCATTGAATTTTTTGAATCTGTAAGTGATTGATTATTAATGCGCAATAAATGTACATTTTTCCTTTAAAACCAACGGGTCGTTCCTTTAAAAGAAACGACCCGTTGTACACCGAGAAACACACTGTTGCTTTTAAAGGAACGTGCTTTTTCATCTTCGGATGCGTAGATTAATATAATAATGTTTATATTTATTGTTTTATATCTACGTTGCAAACATTATTTTAATGCTTCGATAACCTGTGGCATCATTGTCCAAATGGTGTTTTCATCTTGAGCAGTAAAAAAGTTGCCATCTATCTCTGATTTCTTATCGGTAGCTGTTCCGTTTTGAATAGCTGGTTTAGCTAATGGGTGAACTGCTACTTTCTTCCCTTTGGTAATTCCGGTAAAGTCAAACATCATTGCACCGGCACAATGTCCGATCATCATTTTCCCTTTATCTCCGAAAGTTTTAATGACTTGCATCAAATCTACGTTATAGGGTTTATCGGCATTCTGCTGAAATACAGGTACTGCATCCCCACAAGAGAAAACGAGTGCATCGAATTCATCTTCGTGTCCCTTCAAATTAGTGATCACATCGTCTGCTGTCAGGCTGATTTCTGAATTTGTTTTAATCTCCTTCGTATCCGATACGGCAAATACTTTATATGAAATGCCATTCTCGAAAAACGCTTCCAAATATTGGAATAATCCACAACCATTTACCGGATTCACTGCTAAAACTGCAACTTTCTTTGCCATAATCATAATTATTTAAATGAAACAATAGTTATTATTAGTAAGTTTATTACTTTTGTGATGCAAATGTATCTTTCTAGTTTGAGAAATGCAATAACGTACTTGAAAATAAGGAAGTTACATAGAGGTAACTATTGTTGGAACTCAATAAAATACAAAACGTTAAAGAATGAAAAACTTTCATCCGATAGGAAATTGTCCGATAAGAGATGTGCTTAGCCGCTTGGGAGACAAGTGGTCGATGCTGGTGCTTATTACGCTGAACGCAAACGGCACCATGCGTTTTAGTGATATTCATAAAACGATAGAAGATGTTTCACAAAGAATGTTGACTGTAACATTGCGTACTCTGGAATCAGATGGATTGGTTGAACGGAAAGTATATGCTGAAGTACCTCCCCGTGTGGAGTATTGTCTGACAGATACGGGTGGCACTTTGATTCCTCATATTGAAGGACTGGTGGGATGGGCTTTGGAGAATATGGATACTATTTTGGACCACAGACAAATGAGTCGGTAACATTTTTATTTTATGATAAAATAGATAATATGGAGATAAAGCTAGTAACTTCAGATAAAAAAGAATTTCTCGAATTATTACTCTTGGCTGATGAACAGGAAAGTATGATTGACCGGTATTTGGAGCGCGGCGATATGTTCGTTCTTTATGATAACGGATTGAAAGCTCTTTGTGTAGTGACTCGTGAAGGGGAAGGTATTTATGAAATCAAGAATATTGCTACCGTTCCTTTCTTTCAACGGCAGGGGTACGGAAAACGTTTAATCGAATTTTTATTTGAATATTATCAGGGAAAGTGTTCTGAAATGTTAGTGGGTACAGGCGATGTACCTTCTTCCAGATCTTTTTATGAACACTGTGGTTTCACGGTTTCTCACCGGATAAAGAATTTCTTTACTGACAACTACGATCATCCGATGTATGAGGATGGTGTGCAGTTGGTGGATATGATATATTTGAAGAAAACATTTTAGTGTGTAGTGAGTGAAGGAAGTTCAATCGTTTGGATGAAATAAAGAATTTTGTTTGTTTATGTTACTGTATGAATGAACGGCTTATTTATAACCTCCTATTGTATGAAAACGTGTTTGTCAATTTTTACAATTAAAGACTACGTTCTTAATAAACGTACTTTCGGTTTATAATAAACTTTTTGATAGTTTATTATAAACGGTATCAGAGTTTATTAAAAACTATTTTGAGTATTTTTAGAGATTCTATAGAATGAGTTAAGTAAAAATATAAACAAAATAGGGCAATGATCGTTAGATCATTGCCCTATGATATATCTGTATTAATACTAAAATGTATCAGTTTAAAGGTCCTTTATGTCTCTATTTTTCCTAGATTTTTCATTTCTCTTATTGCTTTTGTTTTCTCAAAGATACAAAATAAAAAGCCATTTGTCAAGTGTTTCAGAAGAAAAGCCGATTATTCATTAAACCAGTCTATTTTCTTTGAAAAATACATCACTATTGCCAGAATGATAAACAGTCCTAAGCTGCCTGCCAATAATGCGAAAGTCTCCAGCTGGATAAGAACAAAGATATAAATATAGAGTATAGCCAATAGGCCGGACATGATTAATGATGGTTTCTTTTTCTTGGTAATTCCGAACATATAGCCGCCTACCAGTATAATAGTCAGTGCAGAAGATAACAAATAGGCCGGGTTGAAACCGACGTGCTCGGAGAAAGAGAGGAGCAGGCTGTAGAATAGACAGAGAGCTAGTCCTACCAATAAATACTGCAAGGCATGAATACGGGTCTTGTTCATGATTTCAGTGAAGAAGATCACTCCGAAAGTCAGTAGGATAATCAGAATGGCATACTTTGCGGAGCGCATGGACTGCTGGTACTGTTCCACCGGAATTTTGAAATTCACACCGAAACTGGAGTTTTCAATATCTTTGATGTTCGAGGTGTTGTAGTCAGCCATCACCTGCGAATAATTCCGATTCAAGTTTAAAACCTGCCATTGCGCGGAAAATTCCTTCTCCGTAATATTCCGGTTGTTAGGCAGATAGTTTCCGGTAAAGCTCGGTGTATTCCAGTTGGCTTTCAGATCTACACGGGTTGTTTTACCCAACGGAATAAAGTTGAGTGACTGTGAACCTTTCAGTTTGATTTTTATTTCATAAGGGAGTTTTTTATTCTGCTTCAATTCCGACAAATTAGCGATCGCATGAACTCCGGTATTATCTATGCCTCTGTTGTCCATACCCGGCTCGAAGATGTAAACTGAATCTCCCAAAGTGATGCTGATTTGTTCGCTGATGCCACGCATATCGGTCAGATTCAGGCAAATAGCTGCCCTGTCAAACTGCAGCTGTTCCATATCTATTCTGCTCTTTTTCAATTCTTCCGAACTGAATGACCCTTTCAATGTCAGTTCCGATTGATATACATTGACCTCGTAGATACTTCTTTTCAGAATTTCAGTCTTTAGTTGTCCGCTGACCATAAGCTCATCGGGAAAAAGTATCAGGTCTTTGATAGAAACCTTCTTCTCGCCGTTATTTTCAATGACGACCGGATACTGGAGATTCAGGTAGGGGCCCGTGATGGTCTGTGCCAGACTCCATTTTTCACTTACCTCGTCGATAGCTTCTTCCTGGGTTCGTCCCCGTTCGGAAATAAGATTTTCAATCATGAACATCGGTATCATCAGGAGAAGAATTAATAATCCGATGATGACAACCTTGATTGTTTTGGAGAAACGGTGGAGACATCCCATAGGTTGCTGCACCTGTTGCTCATTTGAATTTTCATTGAAACCGTCCATAAGCCAGTAGTGTTTTGATGAATTATTTATTTTGATTTTAGAAATTTCTCTAAAGCTTCAATATGAGATTTGAAAGCTTCTCTGCCTTGCGGGGTTGCTTGAAAAACAGTTCGTGGCTTTCGTCCAACAAAACTTTTGTTACATACGATATATCCCAGTTCTTCCAGGGAACGGGTATGGCTGGCAAGATTGCCGTCTGTCAGAGAGAGCTGCTCTTTCAGAAAATTGAAGTCGGCTTCCTCATTTACCATCAGAATAGCCATGATACCGAGCCGGACCTTGCTTTCGAATGCTTTATTAATATATTGGAATGCTTCTATCATTTATGATCTCTTTCTTTCGTAGTGTAAATAGAACAATATGCCATAAAGAATATGGAAACCGCCGAAACCGATGGTCCAGAACAGCAGTGAATGACCTTCCCAAAAACAATCTACGACTCCCAGGCAAATGAAAGCATATCCTAACCATACGATACTGGAGTAAGTGAACTTGGATACGTTGACCAGTGCTAGTCCGTAAAATAAAAGCATGACGGAAGCCAGGATGTCATAATACTCATGCATCATGATGGAGATGCATAAAACACCTCCGGTCAGCATCGGAAGAGAAAAGTTCCACAATGCCCGGTAGGTGAGGCGGCTGAAAAATTTCTGTCCTGTCTTCTTGGATTTATAATAGGACAGGATGCAGGCGGTGACCGCAGCTGCTACCAATACGAGCGAAGCTATAATAACCATTAGTTCGAGAGCAACAATTAAATGTGTGCCCGGGGTAATAACTTGTGTAGCGATGTATGCGCCAGCTAATGCGTAAATGCCCGCCATGATTGCAGCGAGACCACTTAGAGAGATAAACTTGGACGACTTTTCCATCAACTCTTTTATCTCATTTACCGATTCTAATGCTTTATCTTTATCCATATAAAAAGTACTTTGTGATACAAAGTAAAATAAAAGATTTCAGATGAACAAACTTTTTGCCTGAATATTTTAATGATAAATATTTGAATGGTATGATAAGGCGTTAATATACAGTTGTTTAATGGGTGAATGAACGAATAGTCAGAAATTATATAAAGAGGGTTTGAAAATGAAATTAGTCAAACGTTTGACTAATTCGGAGGAAATACCTAACTTTGCCGCCGAAACGAAACAGGTAAAAAGAGTATAGAAAATGAGAGAAGGAGCAGAGTTTAGAGAACTCATGTTGCAGATTGTTCGTACCCGTATGGCTTTTCGCCGGTCTATGCAACGGACATTGAGAAAAAATAATGCGGGTATTACGTTTGAGATGCTTCAGGTATTAAGTAGTTTATGGCATGAGCAGGGAATTAGTCAGCAGATATTGGCGGAACGCATTGCAAAAGATAAGGCATGTCTCACCAATTTGATGAATAATCTGGAAAAGAAAGGGTATGTTCATCGGAAAGAAGATCTTGCCGACCGTCGTAATAAACTGGTGTTCCTGACTCCCGAAGGGGAAGAATTTAAAGAACAGATTCGTCCGATTCTCGATCAGGTTTATGTATATGCAGAAAAAATTGTTGGTATAGAGAGCATTGAAACTATGTTGTCTGAATTAAAGAGTGTATGCGATGTACTTGAAAATGTATAAGAAGTATGGGGCGGTTTTATCTAGCCTGTTTTTGGCTGCTCAATCCATAAATGCACAAACGGATTCTTTGTTTCTCACTATCGATCAGCTTTTTGAACGGGGGGTACAGCATAGTCTGCAACTTCAGGCGGATGTAATGAAAGAATCTATGGCGCAGGAGCGGATACGGACCGCACGGTCTGCACAGTTACCGGAACTGCAGATCGGACTGAAAGGGGGATTTGTAGGGCAGCCTGTTGTTTGGGAACGGGGATTATCCGATCCTTCATATCCGGAAGCACCGGACTGGTCACAAAATTATGCGATTGATCTGGCACAGCCTCTCTATCAGGGTGGTAAA
Organism: Bacteroides sp. MSSM.1001136sp1_RTP21357st2_D2_RTP21359_211015; assembly: GCF_040913205.1. Taxonomy (NCBI): domain Bacteria; kingdom Pseudomonadati; phylum Bacteroidota; class Bacteroidia; order Bacteroidales; family Bacteroidaceae; genus Bacteroides; species Bacteroides sp. MSSM.1001136sp1_RTP21357st2_D2_RTP21359_211015. The sequence goes on from NZ_JBDFVF010000001.1 coordinate 19,804, forward strand.
ATCCGAAGTGCTATTCATAAAGCGGATATAGAAAAACAAGTTGCCGAACTACAAACGTTGACCGATGAGGCGGAAATAAAGTTACGGTTACTCAATCAGTATATGAACTTGTTTAGTCTGTTTAAGCAGCATGAGATACTGACACGGAATATTGAAGAGTCGGAACTCCGGTTACGCGATATCCGGCGAATGAAAAAAGAGGGGCTGATTACCAATAATGATGTATTGCGGAGCGAAATGCAGCTGACTAATGACCGACTGTCTTTGGAGGAAGCGGAAAATAGCATTGCGCTTGTATCGCAGCAACTCAATATCTTGTTGGGGCAGGATGAGAACTTGTTATTACAACCGGATACAACCATTCTCTATCAGGCAGTTGCTTTGCAGTCCTATGATGACTATATTGTTCAGGCGTATGAAAATGATCCGGCGATGAGGCTGCTTCGCGCACAGACAGAATTGGCAAGGAATGAAATCCGTTCTGCCCAATCCTTATCTCTTCCCAGTGTGTCGCTATATGCATCGAATACATTGGCACGTCCCGTTTCACGTACATTGGCGGATATGTATAACAATAACTGGAATGTGGGAGTATCGGTTTCCTATCCTTTATCTTCACTGTACAAGAACAATCATAAAGTAAAAGAGAGCAAACTGATGGTGTCTTTGCGGAAGAATGAAGAAGAACAGAAAATGCAGGGAATCCGCATGGATGTACGTTCGGCATTTTTACGCCACAGGGAAGCGTTGCAGAGGGTAGAGGCTCTAAAACTGTCTGTCCGGCAAGCGGAAGAAAATTACCGTATTATGCAGAATCGTTATCTGAATCAACTGGCTATCCTGACTGATTTACTTGATGCGAATTCCGTCCGTTTGAATGTGGAATTGCAGTTGGTCACTGCACGCACTCGTGTGATTTATACTTATTATCAACTTCAGAAGGCTTGTGGACGTCTTTAATAAACAGAACAGATATGGCAATTGAATGGAAAGAAAAACAGAAGAAACTGAAAAAAGTAAGAGTTCGTAATATCGTTTTAAATTTAGTATGTGTCTGTTTGGCTGTCTCCGGACTTTGGTGGACTGCTAATTACTTCTGGCGTTATGTGAATTACGAAGTGACTAATGATGCTTTTGTAGATCAATATGTAGCTCCTTTGAATGTCCGGGCTTCGGGTTATATCAAGGAGGTTCGTTTTAAGGAACATCAATATGTCCATCAGGGAGATACTCTGCTGGTGCTTGACAATCGTGAATATCAGATTAAGGTAAAGGAAGCGGAAGCTGCATTGTTGGATGCACATGGCTCGCAGGATGTTCTTCATTCGGGTATTGAAACTTCCCATACGAATATTGCCGTACAGGATGCCAACATCGCTGAAGCGAAAGCGAAACTTTGGCAATTGAAACAGGATTATCATCGTTTTGAACGTTTGTTGAAAGAAGAATCTGTTCCGGAACAGCAGTATGAGCAAGCGAAAGCTGCTTATGAGGCAGCAAAGGCACGTTATCAGGCATTAGTTGCACAGAAACAGGCGGCATTATCACAATATGCGGAGACAAGTAAGAAAACAACCGGTACGGAGGCTGCCATTTTGCGTAAAGAAGCAGACCTGGATTTGGCTAAGCTGAATCTGTCTTATACGGTTCTCACTGCTCCTTATGATGGATATATGGGTAGGCGTACGCTTGAACCCGGTCAATATGTGCAGACCGGACAGACTATTTCTTATTTGGTGCGTAACAAGGACAAGTGGATTACCGCTAATTATAAAGAAACGCAGATTGCTAATATCTATATTGGCCAGCAGGTGCGTATTAAAGTAGACGCAGTGCCCGGAAAGATTTTTCACGGGGAAGTCACTGCAATTTCCGAGGCAACCGGGTCTAAATATTCCTTGGTTCCTACAGATAATTCTGCCGGCAATTTTGTAAAGGTGCAGCAGCGAATCCCTGTGCGTATCGACTTGGAAGATGTTTCTCCGGAAGAAATGGCACAGTTGAGAGCCGGGATGATGGTGGAAACAGAAGCTTTACGCAAATGATTACCATGAAGGAATTGGAGGCACCTGTTCGTCAATGGGTGCCCGATTGGCTTGGACTTATCAGCATTTTCATCGTGATTCTTCCGGTCACTATGCTCAATGGCTCGTATACAGGCAGTATGCTGGAAGTGTCGAACACGCTGGGTACTAATTCGGAAGATATTACGATGGGGTATTACGCTGCTTCGGCAGGTATGGCTATCGCATACCCGATTATTCCTAAGGTGTTGGCAGCCTTTTCCGTGAAATCTCTGTTATTGATTGATTTAGTACTGCAATTCTTCTTGAGTTGGGTTTGTGCACGTACGCAAAACGCAGATATTTTGATTGTCTGTAGTTTTGCTGTCGGTTTCTTGAAAGGGTTTCTTATGTTGTGGTTTATTCGTTATGCCCAGAAGATTTTCAGTCCGAAGAATGTGCGTAGCGAGTTCTATTCTTATTTTTATCCGTTGGTTTACGGTGGGGGACAAGCTTCGATGCTGGTAACGGCTTTACTGGCGTATCATTATAACTGGAAGTATATGTACTACTTTATGATGGTATTGATCTTGATTTCCATTCTGTTTGTTATCATCTGTTTCCGGCATAATCGTCCCATAAAAGCTGTCGCATGGTCTGATCTGCATATCCGTGAGATGTTTGTTATTTCGGCCGGGTTGCTGATGTTGATGTACGTTATCAATTATGGCAAAGTGCTCGATTGGATGGCTTCCGGTAAGATATGTATTTATATTGTAATAGCACCTATGCTGATTGCGCTGTTCATCTGGTATCAGAGCCGTTTGGAGAATCCTTATGTAAGTCTGGCTCCTTTGTTCCAACCCAAAGCAATTGTGGGCTATTTTTATATGATGCTCGTGATGTTTTTCAGTACATCAACCACTTTGCTGACTAACTATCTGACTGTTATTCTGAAAGTAGATACTACGCATACCTATTCTCTTTATATTTATTTGCTTCCGGGATATGTAGTCGGCGCCTTTATTTGTTTTTGGTGGTTTCGCTGGCAACGGTGGCGTTTCCGTTTTCTGATAGCGGGAGGAATGAGTTGCTTTGTGATTTTCTTTGCCATTTTGTATTTTGGCATTTCTCCGGATAGTACGTATGAGATGCTCTACCTGCCTATCTTCTTTCGTGGTTTGGGTATGTTGACTTTGATTATTGCTTTTGCCCTATTTGCCGTGGAAGACTTGAATCCGAAATACTTATTGTCGAATGCTTTCTTCCTGATTATTTTCCGTTCCGTGCTGGCACCTATCATGGCGACTTCTTTTTATAGTAATGTACTGTACCGACTGCAACAAAAATATATGTATTCTTTGTCGGAGACTATAACTGCTACTGATCCATTGTCGTCAACACGCTATAGCCAGTCGCTGAACAATGCGATGACACAGGGACATCCGTATGATGAGGCTGCGCAGTTGGCAACCAACTCCTTATATAATACGTTACAACAACAAAGCCTGTTGCTGGCACTGAAAGAGATTCTGGGTTATTTGTTGGTTATATCTGTTGTCATAGCTGTGATTTCTCGTTTTATTCCTTTCCATAAAACAATCCGCGTTACGTTTAAGAAAACAGGCGATGATATGGTATAACAAAAAAAGAGTTGCTATCCTTCACTCAATGATAAGTTGAACGGGATAGCAACTCTATTGTTTTAACAATGTATCTTTTATCTTCGATATATTTGTTGTATCAGATAGCGACCTGTTTACAAGGTTACCCCTGTTTTAAAGATAGCAATTTCGCGATAGCCTTTCTTTTCGTTGTTTACGAATTCACCGCTTGCCACTTTGATGATATAATCAATGAAGCGTTCACAAGTCTTTTCCATCGGTTCGTTTTCTACGATCACACCGGCGTTGAAGTCAATCCATCCCGGTTTGTTTTTAGCCAGGGTTGAATTGGTGGAAATCTTCATGGTCGGAACAAAAGTGCCGAAAGGAGTACCGCGTCCGGTGGTGAAAAGTACCATGTGACATCCACTTGCTGCAAGAGTAGTGGCTGCAACCAGGTCATTGCCCGGAGCAGAAAGCAGGTTGAGTCCTTTTTTCTGTAAACGTTCGCCGTAAGGCATTACGCCGGATACATAACTCTTTCCACATTTCTGGGTACATCCCAGTGCTTTTTCTTCCAGAGTAGAGATACCACCGGCTTTGTTGCCCGGAGAAGGATTTTCACCTACAGGCTCTCCATGTGACAGGAAGTATTCTTTGAAGTCATTAATCAGATGGACAGTCTGTTCAAACAGCTCTTCGTTTTTACAACGGTTCATCAGGATTGTTTCTGCACCGAACATTTCCGGAACTTCAGTCAATACGCTTGTACCTCCCTGTGCAATCAGGAAATCGGAGAACATACCCAATAGCGGGTTTGCCGTAATGCCGGAGAAACCATCGGATCCACCGCATTTCAATCCCACGCGTAGTTCGGACAAAGGAACATCGGTACGTTCATCTTTAGAAGCCTTTGCATACAAATCACGGAGGATTTCCATTCCTTCTTCGTATTCGTCACCTACCTTTTGAGTAACCATGAACTTCACACGGTCTTCATCAAACTCGCCCAGGAACTCACGGAATACATCCGGCTGGTTATTCTCACATCCTAAGCCTACTACCAATACAGCACCTGCATTGGGATGAAGCACCATGTCACGAAGAATCTTTTTCGTATTTTCGTGGTCGTCACCAAGTTGTGAGCAACCGTAGTTGTGTGGGAAAGCGACAATGGCATCCACTCCCTTACCTTCAGTTTCGCGACGAAGTCCTTCGGCCAGTTGACCGATGATACCGTTTACGCAACCTACCGTCGGGATAATCCATATTTCGTTTCTTACCCCTACATCACCGTTTTTGCGACGATAACCTTTGAATGTAAGATCTTTATGAGGAATATCCAAAGAAACCTGAATCGGGTTGTAAGTATAGTCCAACAATCCGGCGAGGTTGGTTTTGATGTTCGTTTCGTTCATCCAGTCACCCTGTTTCTTTGCCATCCGTGCATGTCCGATAGGGTAACCGTACTTGATTACATTTTCGCCTTCAGCAAAGTTCTTCAATGCGAATTTATGTCCCACAGGAATGTCTTCATTCAATGTAATCTCAATGCCATCTACAGAAAGATGCTCTCCTGCCGGGAGGTTAACAATGGCAACGGCGACGTTGTCGGCAGGATTAATTCTTAAATACTTTGTTTCCATGTAATGTACTTGTAAAGTTGTACTTTGTTGTTATTTGCTATGGTAATAGTCTATTGTCTCTACTGTTAACAGATCAATGGGCATATAGTTGATACGAGTCACTTCTTTCTTGAAAATAAGATGATCGCATAGAGCTTTGATGCCATTGGCTCCTTGCAGTTCCGGCTGCTGGGCGATGAGGAAGGAGATACTTCCTTCTTTCAGGCAGGTGACATTCCGTTCCAGAAGGTCATAGCCTATCAGATTGAAGTCTTTCTTTCCACGGCTTTGCAGGTACTCGCCAACGATGTAGGCTTTAGAGTTGAAAGTGATTCCGTTCTTAACCATCGGATAAGTGCGGAAGAATTCGTCCAGCATCTCGTTATCTTCGTCGTTGCGTTCGGCATGCAAGTCAAGTTCCAGTATAGTACAAGACGGATGATGTTCTTTCATGTACTGCCTAAAACCGATTTCTCTGTTCTCCTGCTGATTAGATCCTACAATTCCTTCATGTATTTTGCGGAAAATCACAATTTCCTTTTCCTCCCGTGCCAGTAACATCATCATTCGAGCAGCGAAATATCCGCTTTGACGTGAGTTCTGACCAAAGAAGGCGAGGGGAGGAACCTCTTTAATATTGGAGTCTATATATATATAAGGTATATCCAGTGCCTGCAACTGATCGGTGAATCCTTTCGTATATTGCGGAGCGGTAGGAGCTACCATCACTCCGTCCGGCTGCAGGGCCAGGATGGCTTCACTGGCGTTGACGAATGAATGATAATCGTATGGATCGTAATAGTTGATTTTCACCGAAGTATTGAAATCCGAATAAGTGGCAATAGCTTCGTGGATACCGGTTTCTACCGCTGTCCAGTATTCGCCTTCCAGATGCTCCGGCAGCAGACAGATAAACGTATACTTCTTATTAGAAGCCAAAGCACTGGCGTACATGTTGGGCTGGTAGTCAAGCTGCTTCAGAATTTCTTCTACGCGTTTCTTGCTGGCTTCCGACACTCCGCTACGTCCATGGATAACGCGGTCTACTGTTCCCACTGATACATCTGCCAGACGGGCGATGTCTTTGATCCTGATCCTTTCGGGCAATTTATTCATACGATAACCTTTATTTATATAGGTTTTTGTGCTCGCACACAATAATAATCTTAATATTTTCGATACAAATATATAACAATTTTTGTAATTACGAAAATTGTTGTATCTTTGTGCCCGCACACGAAAGGTATGTGATATTAGTTATGTTATATATTAATATTCATATAATCAATGTGTTAACCCTTGAAATGGGGCTGGAATGATAAATTGAAAGTTCATAATATTAATAACTTAGAAATTGAAACATAAGATTATGGGAAAGAAAGTCGTTACATTAGGCGAAATCATGCTTAGATTATCAACTCCGGGTAATACTCGTTTTGTTCAATCTGATTCTTTTGATGTAGTATATGGTGGTGGAGAAGCTAACGTTGCAGTAAGCTGTGCCAATTACGGACATGAGGCCTATTTCGTAACTAAATTGCCGAAACATGAAATTGGACAGTCTGCTGTTAACGCATTGCGTAAATATGGTGTTAAGACAGACTTTATTGCTCGTGGTGGCGACCGTGTAGGTATCTACTACTTGGAAACTGGTGCTTCTATGCGTCCTAGCAAGGTTATTTATGACCGTGCTCACTCTGCTATTGCTGAAGCTGACGCTGCTGATTTCGATTTTGATGCAATCATGGAAGGTGCTGACTGGTTCCACTGGTCTGGTATCACTCCGGCTATCTCTGACAAGGCTGCCGAGTTGACTCGTCTGGCTTGTGAAGCTGCAAAACGTCACGGTGTAACTGTTTCTGTTGACTTGAACTTCCGTAAGAAACTGTGGACTAAAGAAAAAGCACAGTCTATCATGAAACCGTTGATGCAGTTTGTAGACGTATGTATCGGTAACGAAGAAGATGCAGAACTTTGTTTGGGCTTCAAGCCGGATGCTGACGTTGAGGCTGGTCACACAGATGCTGAAGGTTACAAAGGTATCTTCCAGCAGATGATGAAAGAATTCGGATTCAAATATGTAGTTTCTACTTTGCGCGAATCTTTCTCTGCTACTCACAACGGTTGGAAAGCGATGATCTACAACGGAGAAGAATTCTATACTTCAAAGCGTTATGATATCGATCCGATTATCGACCGTGTAGGTGGTGGTGACTCTTTCTCCGGCGGTATTATCCATGGTTTGATGACTAAACCTAATCAGGGTGCTGCTCTTGAATTCGCTGTTGCTGCATCTGCATTGAAACATACTATCAATGGTGACTTCAACCTTGTTTCTGTAGAAGAAGTAGAAGCATTGGCTGGTGGTGACGCAAGCGGTCGCGTACAGAGATAATTTGGAGAGTTGAAAAGTAAAGAAAATCAATTCATTTAAATAGTAAATAATAAGATGGCAAAATTCGATAAAATAGCCGTATTGAATAAGATCGGCTCTACAGGAATGGTTCCTGTATTCTATCACAAAGATGCAGAAGTTGCAAAGAAAGTAGTAAAGGCTTGTTATGACGGTGGTGTTCGTGCTTTCGAATTCACAAACCGTGGTGACTTTGCACAGGAAGTATTTGCTGAAATCGTTAAATTCGCAGCAAAAGAATGCCCTGAAATGGCAATCGGTATCGGTTCTATCGTTGATCCGGCTACTGCTGCTATGTACCTGCAACTGGGTGCTAACTTCGTGGTAGGTCCGTTGTTCAACCCTGAAATTGCTAAGGTATGTAACCGTCGCTCGGTAGCTTATACTCCGGGATGTGGTTCTGTGTCAGAAGTTGGTTTTGCGCAGGAAGTAGGTTGCGATCTTTGCAAAGTATTCCCGGGTGATGTTTACGGAACTAACTTCGTGAAAGGTTTGATGGCTCCGATGCCATGGTCTAAGCTGATGGTAACAGGTGGAGTAGAACCTACTAAAGAAAACCTGACTGCATGGATTAAAGCCGGTGTATTCTGCGTAGGTATGGGCTCTAAACTGTTCCCGAAAGATAAGGTAGCAGCAGAAGACTGGGCTTATGTAACTGCAAAATGTGAAGAAGCTCTCGGCTATATTGCTGAAGCTCGTAAATAAGATTAGAGAGCGAAAGCTATCTATAATAAAAAGAGGTTGATGCGACAGTCTCTTTTAAAATATGCCTCGAGGGTTAGTTAGTTTAGTTAGTATATGAGGTATATTTTCATTTTGTTTAAAGGTGTTTAAAGGGGATAGGCCATCGGAATGAGTGACTCATTTCGGTGGCTTGTTTTTTTATTTCCTTTTTATATGTTGTCGATGTTCGAATATATAAATGGGCAGGAATATTAACAAGAAGCAGAGAACACTGATGAGGAGCAGATAACGGTTGTAGAGATACTCTCCCTCCTGGGGAGGAGTACTTAACAGGCATCTTAAGCAATCGCAGTCCATATCCTGACTGTCGTGCTGGCAAAGCAAAAAGCAGAAAGTAATGAGAACGATACCTAATAACAGGCAGATGATTAGTAGATTTCTGCGATAATGTGTGTGTCTTTTGTCGGGTTTTGATAAAGAAGAAACCATGTTTTGTTCTGATAGTTATCAATGTAAAATGAAAGAAATAAAGGGCAGACAATGCCTGAATAGGATTGTCCTGCCCGATACTATTGATTATTGGTAGGAAATATACTTTTAATGGTTATTCCGGAACATAAATAATCTCACCGTTATCCAGTTCGTAGGCTATCCCTACTTTTCTTCCTCTTTTCCCTGAATCCTCCTCTTTCTGACCGGAAGGCTTGTAAGTGTTGATTTTCTTTCCTTCCTTGGAGATGATTTCCATATTTTCTTTACCAGGATTCTTCACGATGGTGAAATCTTCCTGTCCGAAAACTTCCGTCATATTCATGTGCATCACCATTGCTACCATCAATGCCACGGCAAATACCATCGCTACGTCGAACAAGTTTACTACTACACTTAGCGGGTCGGTATCCTCTTCTTTGAGGAATTTGCTGACTCTTCTATTTCTTTTCATTATTGGACTCTCCGGTTGTTTCGTTTAATACTCTTGATACATAATCGAGGTTGTTGACATCTTTGGCATACCAACGTTGTTTGAACTGCATGGATATCAGTCCCACAGCACTAATAACCAAACCTACAACAGTCGTTGCAAATACTACCTGCATATTATATGCCATTCCGGAGATATCTCCTGTAGAAAGTCCCACAAGTGCCGGACTCATGGAAATCAATGTTCCTATCAATCCGAGAACCGGACCTATCTTAGCCAGCATTTTAGAAAGAGACACATCTTTCTCTGCTTCATTCTCGAATTTTGTTATCAGGAAGTCAGAGTAATCTGCACTGGCCGGATGGTAGAGCAGATCGCGGAGATAACCCATATATAGTGAATTGTCTTTGTCGGGTAAAGCTGCTTTCAGATCGTCTATCCGTGCATCTTTAATGAGTTGGTCCAGTGCTTTGTCATTTTTACGTTTGGTCATGTACATGTTGTAGGTGCCTCCGATCAAAATAAGTGAACGAACGAACAGGCACAGCAAAATAATGATATCGGGTATAAGTAAACTGTTCGCTACCCAGAATAAAAGTTTAGAGATGAGTTCCATATAATATTTTATTGATTGATTTTACTTCTTTTTTTTAATTCTTTACGTTGTAATAAAGGCCATTTCAGCTTGTTCCAGGCAAATCCAATGAGAAACAGGACAACGAACAGACCGATGGACAAGATAATCGCTTTCCAGTTGAGCGCCTCTTCGGTGGCGGCATAGGTCGTTTTCCCATTGACAGTGGTCAGTAGTCCGAGGATACAGATGAATAAGCTGACAAGGAAATGAACTTCCAACCGGAGATCGTCTTCGGGTACAAGATACTTCATCAGCCGGCTTAATAATGGGATGGCGATAACCACTATCCCTGCAAGTGACCAGGCTGTCACTGAAAAGTCTACGCCAGGTAACCGGAAGATAGCTTCTGTGAGATAGTAGAATAATACGGGGAAGAGCAACAAGCTGGGATACCAGCGAAGTAATTCCGCCCACCATAAATTCTTCTTACCATAAAGTCCGCGCAGGAAAGCCACGCAATAGCCGAAGCAGAGTGCTGACTCAAGCGTTATGATAATAGCCATGTTTTGCAATGCTTCCGTGTTCTGCAGATAATCAGCAATCTGTGTCTTTGACTGGAGAATAGCATACTGCCAGGTGCCGGCTACAAAAAGACCGGCTATCAGGCTGTATATTACGGTTTGCCAAAGTTTCCAGAAACTGAGTTTGAAACTGCAGTTAATCACGATAAACAGCATTAATATGTGAATGATTAACTCCATATTACATTACTTTTTCCGTTTCTTTTTAAGTATTAGCAACATGACAACAAATGCTACCAGAACAATACCTGTGATAAGGCCTCCATTCAAAGAATTTTGCTCTTCCTGTGCCCCTTGTACGGCATCGCTCGATTGTTTCTTCAATACCATGCCTCCTTTGGTCGCTTCTCCGTCCAGGGTGGCTTGTTTCATTTGTTTCAGTTCCTTGTTGTAGTTGGCTGCGGTTTGCGCATCTACTTGAGAGGCGATGAACTGCTGTAATTTGGCATTGTCTCCGGTAAATCCGCTGCCCGAAGGACCGAATTGTCTGACAAGGTCTGTATGCAGTTTGGCAATATTGGAGAGTTGTTCCGGAGAAGCTTTCCAATATCCTTTGCGGGCAGTTTCCATCATAACGGCAGTCACTTCCTGTAAAGCTGCGGGATTCTGTTTTTCAAAGAAGTCTTTTACATTCAGTTTGTATTCGTCTTTGACATATACATCATATATATTATCCCAAAGTTCCTTGTCGATAGCGGCAGGTTTCATCACGTTCCAGCCATACGTATTGGTTACAGTCTGGGCAACCTCGCTTGCTGCAGAAGCACCGCCTTTCATTTTCTCTTTGATATAGGTAGGATTCAGAATCGTTGTACGGCTTTCTACACCGACTGCTTCTTTAAGTTCCTGCATTTTCATGTTGTTGCGGTTCCGGTAGTCGCTAAGATAAGCGTCCGGGTCTTTACCGGTAACATTGCGTACGGCAAGATTCATACCTCCCATGAATTCATATACGTGGTCGAGGCTCAATGCTCCCCAAGTGTTGCTTTGGCGGGGCTGAACGACAACATCAGTACTGTTCAATGCTGCTTCAAAAGCAAATTTCTGAAAGACTTCCCAGTGTTTTTCGTCACCGTAGAAGGCTCCCATATTGTTGAGGTAAGTATCTGCGATTTCCGATTCACTTTCCCAACGGTCGCCGGATTCCACCATTCCCTGAATTCCTGTACCATACATGCCATTAGCACCTCCGAATACTCGGAAAGAAGCCATCTCGCGTGCATCTTTCGGACTGACACCTTTTTCAGTCAGCACTCTTTCAGCTTCTATCACACTGGCGGCTACCTGATTTTCAAACTTGTCGTCTTTCGCTGTCGCAGCCATTTCTACTGCACGGTTAATCAGGAAGAGGCGGGAAGCGGCGATATCACGGAGTTGTCCGGAAGTCTGGACCACTACGTCGATACGTGGACGTCCCAGTTCGGCTGAAGGAATCAGTTTCAAATCGCTGACACGACCGAATGCGTCACGGACGGGTTCTACTCCCAGCATATAAAGAACTTGGGCAATAGTAGCTCCGCCAGTTTCAATAAATTCGGAAGACCAGAGCGTATAACTTACTTTGCGTGGAATAGAATCATTATGACGTTGTTTGTAGGTATCAATTGTTTGTTTAGCTAAAGCAATACCCTTTTCCCAAGCAGATTCTGTCGGAGTTGCTTCGGCATTGATAGCATACATATTACGTCCGGTAGGCAAAGCGTTCGGATTAGCTATTGGGTCACCGCCCGGAGTAGGAGCGGTGTATCCGCCTTTCAATGCATTGAGCAGACTGTTTAGTTCCTCTTCGGGACTTGTCATGAGTGCATTTTTATAATTACCTACATTCTTGATTGTACGTTCTACTTCCGCTACGGCAAGTGCTAGTTCAATCTCTTCTTTGCTGTATTCTTTCGTCGCTTTCCCCATAGCGGCCATCATGGCTGACATGCCTTTCGGTTTTTCTTGTTTGGAGCCTTTCATCTGTTTATCTGAAGACCCGTGTTTATCTGAAGACCCGGCAGGCTGCTCTTTATCCTTGTTGGATTTCATGGCAGCTTCCATCTTTTTCAGAGCTTCGGGATTTGCTCCCATAGATTTAGCCATTTCCATAGCTTTTTCGGGGTCCATATTGGCACCCATCTTTTTCATGGCTTCCTTCATGCTGTCAGGCATATTGCTATGAGGAGTTTTTCCTTTGCCTGACATAGCCGGATGATCCTTGCCGGATTTCTCTTTATCAGCATTTTCATTCTTTGCAGATGCAGCCATCATCATTGCCATCATACCTTTCGGAGCATTGCGTTCGGCTTCTATCTGACGTGCTTTGGCAAGTTCTTGCGGTGTGATGCCAGCTGTACGGCAAATCAGTTCATCCGTGGCTAGTGAAGGATTGGCAATTAGCTTTTCTACCAACTGACGGGCAGGGGTCAAATACTGTTGTGTAAAAAGGCTGCGATGCTTGCTGACGGCATCTGTCGCTTTGCCACGCTGCTTGTCAAGAGCCAGCAGACTGTATGCGATAGGTTCTGTAGCCATTGCATAGACGGAAGAAGTGATCCGTTCCGGTTCATAAGGAACTCCCATTGTATAGAGTTGCCCCGTGATTTTCTCGGTAGCCAGTTCTTCAGCGAAGTTTTCTACCCGGGCGATTTCATCTTCTGTATATGGTTTGTTGGCAATGCTGTCCAAACCTAAATCACGGTGAATTCCCATCTTCACAGTCAGCGTTTTGATCGCTAATGATTCTTGATCTTTATTCTCTTTTTGAGAGTTATTGTAAATCTTGATTTTTTCCATCAACTCCCGATAAATACCGCGTACGCTGCTTTCAAGGAAAGGAGGAGTGAGGTATGATTGTATAGTTGCGTAAGAACGACGTTTAGCCATCATCCCTTCTCCAACATTACCGATGGAATAGATGTAGAAGTGCGGAACTGCCCCTACCAGGCGATCCGGCCAGTCGTTGCTGCACAATGCCACTTGTTTTTTGGGAGTAAATTCAAGACTTCCGTGTGTACCGAAATGGATCAGTGCGTCAGCCTTGAAGCCATGTTGCATCCATAGATAGGAAGCAATATAGGTATGAGGAGGTGCCATATTAGTGCCATGAATCACTTGGAAGGAGTTGTCACCACTTCCGGCTGCATTTTGTGGCATTAAGACTACATTCCCGAATTGCAGACGGGCAATACCCAATTTACCGTCGTTAGTCGCCATATAGTTGCCGGGGAATTCGCCGAAAGCATCCACCACTTCCTGATATTTTTCAGGGCGGAGTGACTTTTTCACCCAACTTTCATATTGATCTTTGGTGATAAGTTCGGGATGTCCTTTTTGCATAAAGTCATTAAAGGCTCCCTCTGCGTAAGAGTTGAACACAGCGCCTTGAGCCTGTATCATTTTACCCAGTTCTTCAGCATTTGCAGGCAGACCGGATATGTTGTATCCTTCCTGTTTCATGCGGACCAGAAGATTGTATAGGGAAGGAACCACCTCCATACCGGCAGCGGTCAATGCATTTTGCCCCGGACCTTTATAATAGTAGATAGCTACCTTCTTCTCGCTGTTCGGCTTAGTATTCAGATTCAAATAATTATTGATTGTGGATACGAAAGTCTTCAAGCGTTCAGGTACTGCATACGAATGGCGCAATCCTTCTTCATCCTCATATTGTGCAAAGAGAGCGAAAGGACGGATGGCACCGTCAATTTCTGGAGTCACGATACTTTGTGACATAAATCCTCCTGCCATTCCCATCGGATCTTTCTCCCATTCGTCTACCAGGCTGTTGATGGTGAGCGGAGCAAACAAGAGGATATTCTTAGCTTTCAGATAATCCACCATTTTGTCTCCCATGCGTCCGTGTGCCATGTTGATGATTGCGTTTGGCTGCACTTCGTCAATAAATGACATGAATTTCGTCATTGACTGAACCGGATAAACATTGTAACCTTCTTTTTCAAGAGCCTCAATAAGTCCGGTGGCATCAGCCATTTGTCCGGTTATCATGATTTTACGTGCTCCTTCTTTATAAAGACGGTTGTCCTTCATGAATTTCTCATAATCTGCCACGGTGAGGAACTCCAGTTCATCATCCGGGTTGGTGAGTCCGGCGTGATAGAGCATGTCGCTGGGTCTTTCTGCCGGGTCTTCCACTTCCGGTATGGAAGAGATTTTACCGTCAATAGCTTTACGGATATAATTCAGCATATTCCGGTAGTTGGTCTTTCCTCCATTAGTCAGATAACCTCGTATCAGATTCTGTTGTACGCTGTCCAGATTACAAATGTTGTTGGCCGGGTTGGTAGCCATGGAAGTATATACAGGAATACCTTTGTCGGCAGCCTGTTGTATCTGTTGACGTTGTTCCTCGACGATATGCAGACCCATTCCGTTGATGAATACCATGTCGTAACCGGTCAGACGGTCGAGGTTGTCGAGCGATACCTCACTGAGTTTGATGGATGAATTGTCGTTGGCTTTCGATATACTTCCCTGCTGTATGGTCTGGAAGTTGATGAAAGCAATCTTTGTAGGACTGAACCAGGTATTCCATACGGACATCCCTATCAGAGCTGCAGCAACGATGCATACACCTAAGATGATTTTACTTTTCTTTTTCATTTCTCTTATTTTTAGCTTTGTATGTAGTTTTATCTTTTCTATTTTCTGAAGAACCTGTCTACGTCTAATGCAAGTCCGATGGAGAAGTTGCTTCCCCGGGTATAAGGAGAGTTTGCGTCATAATAGCTCGGAACATAATTAAATATGTTGTTGACGGCCATATTCAGGCTGACTCCTTTCCAGATCCCTTGTGTCAACGTCAGGTTCCACATCGTATATCCCGGATAAGTCACTCCGGTAGTCCCTTCATCCGGATTATTGCCCACATATTTATTGGTTTCTACTTTGGATAACGCACGTCCGTTCAGGGAAAGATTGAATTGATAATTATCCCATGATTTGCCGTATTCGATACGTGCGGTCGCTGAATGTGGGCGGGTACTGGAGAATTTCATTTGTCCGTCGCGCATAAACTCGTGGAGGTATCCGTAAGAAACACGTATTCCCAGACCACAAGGATATTTGGCGGAGGCGTTGATATCCACACCGGCGATGTCTACTTTCTCTGTATTGATATATAGCTGTGCCCATCTTCCGTCAGTGTCGCGGAATGAAGTCAGGTCGATCCGGTCATTGACAAGGTTGTAATATCCTGAAACGGTAAAATTGTAACGGTTCTTGGTATATTCCGCCGAGAGCGAGAAGTTGTGGCTCGTCTCCGATTTCAGGTCGGGATTACCATAAATCATCATGGCATTTGCCATGTCGAAGTTCATATACATTTCTTTGAGGGTAGGAGAGCGGAATCCCTGTGAGTATGAGCCACGGAGGGAGCAGTTGGCTATTTTGTACATCAGTCCGATGTGCGGAGATATATGACGTACGTTAGATTGTGAGAAATAGTCGAAACGTACCCCGCTGATTACGTTGAAATGTTCGGTCGGGTTCCAGTCGAACTGTCCGAATGCATCTGCCGAGTGCATGGTATAACTTCCATTGTTGGTAAATTGATAAGACAATAGATAGTCACGCATATAATCTCCTCCTACGGTCAGAATGTTTTTATCGTTGAAGGTGTAATTGTAGAGTGCGCGTACGCTATGTTGCACATTGCTGTAATCACGGACATCGTATTTGTATGGGGTCAGATAATCACTTTTATCATATTGGTCGAATGTATAGGCAACTTCCAGATTACTCATGATGTTGAAATCATAGTTGGCTTTCAGACCTCCGCTGAAATCACGATAACGGTCTTTGCTGTCTCCGGTCTTATCCCGTTCGCGGAAATAATAACCTCCGCGTGCAGTCAGTTTCAACTGTTCAATCGGTCTGTAAACAAGACGTTCTTTCACATTCCATGTGCGGTTTCCGAAGATGGTTGTCACATCTCCTTCCGGTACGTCGTAAGAATCGGACATTGTATGTTGCACATTCGTCTGGCTGTTGAATTTACCGGCTTTGAAACTGAAAGTTCCGCCATATCGTTGGTCGTTATGTTCACCGAAGCGGCTGTTTACATTTAAATTCCATGGGTCCTCGGAATCACGGGTGATGATGTTGATTACGCCACCTACTGCACTGGAACCATAGAGAGTAGAGGCAGCCCCTTTTACAATTTCTACCCGTTCCACGTTATCGAGGTTCAATCGGTTGTAGTCGACGTTGTTTAAAGTTTCCCCTGCCAGACGTTCGCCATCTACCAGGAAGAGTACAGAGTTTCCTCCGAATCCCTGCATATTGATAGAAACCTGCTGATCCATTGAATAGGAAAATTCAATGCCCGGCAGTTCCGATTGTAATAATTGTCCTACGTTGGTTGCATCTACCTTCTTTATATCGTCTGCTGTGATTACACGAGTGATGATAGGAGCATCTTTCAGTAATTTGGGAGTACGTGTACCTGTGACAACCACTGTTCCCAGGTCAAACTGATCTTCCGATAAGCGGAAACTTAGTCTTTTCTCTTTCCCTACAGTCAGTCTTTTTTCTTGTGGCTGATAGCCTACATACGAGGCGGTGATGAGGTATGTACCGGTTCCGGGGAGTTGTAATGTATATGTGCCGTCGACGGATGTGACGGCTCCGGTTCCTTTACCTTTGATGGAAATCGTTGCACCGGGGAGAGGTTCCCCTTCTGTATCAGTTACACGTCCGCTGATGTGATAAGTTGAGTGTTGTGCTAATGTGGTGCAAGTTGCTATAAATGAAAAAAGCAATAATGATATTATAAATGTAGGTTTCATTCTTGTTGATTGGTTTCATTGTTGTTGTCCTCGAACTCAAGCGGATACTGGAAATCGAAGTCAATATATCCTTTTATACCTCTGGCATTCATGTAGTTGGTAAAACGGATCGCGGCGTATGTATTGTCTTTCAAACGTATCAAAAAAACTTGGTTTGACATGGTGTATACCGGAGGCATCGTTGCGGTATTAACGTCCAGCCAGCTGGAAAGAACAGTATTACGGTAAGACTCTGTGTAGATAATGTTTCCGTCCATCATGCCCGACATGTCAATAGCTATTTTATCGGTTGTCCATTCATCTTCTACAAAATCTTCCGCTTTAGGCAGTTTACCTGTTGCTTTAAACTCGTCGATACTTGTGTAAGTTGTTTTGTAGGTAGCACCCTCGTTGGTTTTTATATCATAACGATGAATAGCGAAATCCCACTTATCAGGAATTTGACTCTCATATTCCTCTCCGATTTTAACGGTGGTAACCGTACGTTCCGAAAGGTTAATGTAGGCCCATTCTGTATATTCAACAGTCTTGACTTGTGAAAAGCTATTCTCCTTGATTTCCATCTCCGTTTCGATGGGGGCATCATAAATATTTTCAAATATTCCATTACAAGCAGAGAGCGACATTGCCGCTCCCAGTACTATAGTATATTTGAAAATAGCGTTCCTGCTTCTTTTCATTGCTTATTTAATCGTTTATTGTGCGCTGTTAGTATTGCTTCCAGTAAAATCTGCTGTAATGTCCCATGGCATACTTCCTGGTTTAAAAACTACAGTAATAGTAGTTGTTCCGTCTGACTTAACTGTACCACTTAAACTCGTACCGGTGATTGCCAGAATTTCTCCTGTAGTCTTTTGGGTGTCTGCTTCAAAGCTACCGATATTGAGTGAGTAACTACCGTCGTTTGCTTTAGTAACATTTACTCCCTTTACAGTGAACTTTTCAAAATAATTCATAGAACCGCTTGTGTTATTGAAGCCGCTAATGGTAACATCTACTGTACTGCCTGTTGGGTTTTCGATGATAACTTTGCAATCCTCAGTAGATTCAGTGGTATTTCCTCCTGGAGTAGTGACTGAAAGAGATAAATTAGTTTGGTATTTATAAGTATCTTTTATATAATAACCAACAGGAGTTTCTCCTTGTATGAAATCAATCTCCATTTTTCCCATAGGTACAGGAATATCAACATTGGCTTTCAAACTTAACACTTTAGAACCATCTACACTACCTTCTAATGTGTAGTCGTAGCTACCGCCTGTGCTGCCGCCCATAGACATGGCAACTTCACCGGAACCGCTGAAAGACTTATTAGAAGAAAGTTTTAAATTATTCAGAGTGAAATCTCCAGATCCGGATTTATATACTAAATTGATGGTACCATCTTCGTTGGCAGTGATTGTTGCTGTGGATTCATCACCCAACAAATAATCAGAGAACATATTGCATGCGCCGACTGAATAACCTTTATAAGCTCCTGCTATTTCTTTGGCAAAGTTAGGTTCATCGTCGTCGTTGTCGCTACAAGAAACGAAAGTAGAAGAAAGAGATAGTGCCATAAGGGCAACCATCCAAAAGTTTAAGATTTTCATACTTAATTTTGATAGATAATGATTAATTAAATTTCCAGCTGCAAAGTTACGGGGATATATATACGGGGGAAATACCTAAAAGAAATGAAAAAATGAGAGGCTTTAATTATATGTAGGTATTGGGAGGAGTGGATTAACTCGTTATTTTTGCAGTCTTTTACTAAATTGATGATTAAAAAATTAAAATGAGAAGAAAATGAAAGGCGGCTACAGTAGAAAAAGTGTATTGACAGGGATTACTTCTTTCCTGGTTGTATTGTTTACTATGCCGTTGGGGCATGCATTAATGATTTTTATGGAGCATGTGCTCTCATCCACAGCTCTTCACTATGCGGCTTTCACGATGGGAGCAGTAGGTCTGGTGATGGTGATTATTGGAGTGTTTGCAAAAGGAGATACACGACAGACATTATGGGGATTATTCGGAGGACTACTCTTCTGGACCGGATGGGTAGAGTTTATCTACGTATATTATGCACATCGTTATGAAGTGCAACCATTGCTGAACGCTGCCGGTGAAGTCGTGACAAAACCGGAATATTTAATCATGCCTTCCTCCTTCGGTTTTTGGGTGATGTTTATGTTGATTTACATTTTCAGTATAAAAAGCGGATGCGACTTCTTTACCTATCTTCAAAAAGTCTTTTTCCGTAAGAGTACCACCACGATTGTAGTACGGCCGATGACACGTCATACCTCGATTGTTACTTTTATGGAGTTAAATCTCATCATGTGGACGAGCTATCTCGTGCTGCTCTTCTGTTATGATGAGAATTTTGTCGGCGAGCATAGCCCTGTTACTGCTATAGTTGCTTTCGGCTGTCTGGCAGGTTCATTTTTTATGTTTAAACGCCTGTTGAAAATCGCTCAATGGGGATATGCCATGCGCTTTTCTATTGCTACGGTAGTAGTGTTCTGGACTTTTGTAGAAGTATTGGGACGCTGGAATATCTTTCATGAAATATGGGTAGAACCAATGGCATATACAACAGAGATGATTACGATACTTTTGGCTTTTTTAGCTCTGTTGGCATTTCTGTTCTACCAGTCTGCTAAAAAGAAGAATAGTCATAACTAAAATATAGAATCAGAAATTATGTTAGAAAAAGGATTGCAATTTATAAAGGAAGTAGTGGTCAAACCGGAAAATCTGGCAGTGGCAATGGGATCGGGTGATCTCCCTGTTCTTGCTACTCCCGCTATGGTAGCATTCATGGAAAATGCAGCTTTGTCTGCTGTTGAAGATCAACTGCCGGAAGGCAATACAACGGTAGGAGCAATGATTCAGACTACACATCTTAAACCCACTGCATTGGGAGACACGGTTCTTGTAACAGCCACACTTCTTGAGGTAGAGGGACGAAAGTTAACATTTTCCGTAGTAGCCTCTGATTCACAGGGTAAAATTGGTGAAGGAACACATATACGTTATGTGGTAGACCGGAATAAGTTTATGGAAAAACTAACCAGTCGTTAATACTGCCAAAAGTGGAAAAGGATGAACTAATCTCCGGGTAAGATGTTTTTTGTATATTAGATATAATAACAATATATAATATGGAACCTCATCATCACCACGAACATAGTCATCGGTTGACATCGCTCAATAAAGCTTTTATCATAGGCATCGCTCTGAATATAACTTTTGTCATAGTAGAATTCGGAGTAGGATTTTATTATAATTCTTTGGGGTTACTTTCCGATGCCGGGCATAATTTGGGTGATGTAGCCAGTCTGGTACTTGCCATGTTGGCCTTCCGGTTGGAGAAAGTTCACCCTAATAGTCGTTACACGTATGGATATAAGAAGAGCACGATACTTGTTTCTTTATTAAATGCAGTTATACTGTTGGTTGCTGTTGGCATTATTATTGCCGAGAGCATAGACAAATTATTTCATCCGGTTTCGGTTGATGGTTCTGCTATCGCATGGACAGCTGGGGTGGGAGTGGTCATCAATGCGCTTACTGCATGGCTTTTCATGAAAGATAAAGATAAGGATCTGAATGTGAAGGGAGCCTACTTGCACATGGCAGCAGATACACTGGTATCTGTCGGTGTAGTTGCTTCCGGTATTATTATTACGTATACAGGATGGAGCATCATTGACCCGATTATCGGACTTGGCATTGCTGTTATTATTATAGTCTCTACCTGGGGATTGCTTCATGACAGTCTCCGGTTGTCTTTGGATGGAGTACCAGTGGGGATAGACGCTCAAAAGATACAGCAACTTATCGTGGAACAACCCGGTGTGGAGAATTGCCATCACTTGCATATTTGGGCGTTAAGCACAACGGAAACCGCTCTGACTGCCCACGTTGTCATTGATAATATCACACAGTTGGAGGAAGTGAAACATCATATAAAGGAAGCACTCGAAGAGGCAGGCATTCATCATGCCACTTTGGAGTTTGAAGACGAAAGAGCTACTTGCAGCAACGAATGTTGTGAGGATTAAATAAAATCCGTACCTTCGCGCCCTTAAACTAACTAACCTTTATTTTTATGTTTACTGACTTATTGCATTCCTCTTATTTTTCCCTTTTCCTGATTGTCGCATTAGGGTTTATGCTGGGAAGAATAAAAATCAGAGGATTATCTCTCGATGTGTCGGCAGTTATTTTCATTGCCCTTCTTTTCGGGCATTTTGGTGTTATCATTCCTAAAGAATTAGGAAACTTCGGTTTGGTGCTCTTCATTTTTACCATCGGTATTCAGGCAGGGCCCGGATTCTTCGATTCTTTCCGCAGTAAAGGAAAGACGCTTATTCTCATTACTATGCTTATAATTTGTTCCGCCTGCCTGACCGCAGTCGGGTTGAAGTACGCATTTGATATTGATACACCGAGTATTGTCGGTCTGATTGCCGGTGCGTTGACCAGTACGCCGGGTCTGGCGGTTGCTATTGACAGTACCAATTCTCCTTTGGCATCCATTGCTTACGGTATCGCATATCCGTTTGGAGTAATCGGCGTGATTCTGTTTGTCAAACTGTTACCTAAAATTATGCGGGTAGATTTGGATAAAGAAGCCCGTCGCCTGGAGATAGAACGTCGCGGACAATTTCCAGAACTGACTACTTGTATCTACCGTGTCACCAATTCGCATGTGTTCAACCGTAACCTGATGCAAATTAATGCACGCGGTATGACGGGCGCTGTTATTTCCCGTCTGAAGCACAATGATGAAATATCTATTCCTACAGCCCATACAGTGCTGCGTGAAGGAGACTACATACAAGCCGTAGGTAGCGAAGAATCATTGAATCAGCTTGCTGTGTTAATCGGTAAGAGAGAAGAAGGCGAACTGCCTTTGGATAAAACGCAGGAAATAGAATCTTTACTGTTGACCAAAAAGGACATGATAAATAAACAACTGGGTGATTTGAACTTACAGAAAAATTTTGGTTGTACAGTGACTCGTGTCCGTCGAAGCGGTATTGATTTGTCTCCATCTCCAGATCTCGCTTTGAAGTTTGGTGATAAATTGATGGTTGTCGGTGAGAAAGAAGGACTTAAAGGAGTAGCCCGCCTGCTGGGTAACAATGCGAAGAAACTGTCTGATACGGATTTCTTCCCCATTGCGATGGGTATTGTACTGGGAGTGCTGTTCGGCAAAATAAATATATCTTTCTCTGATAGTCTGTCATTCTCTCCGGGACTGACCGGCGGAGTGCTGATGGTAGCCCTTGTGTTGAGTGCGATTGGTAAGACAGGCCCCATCATCTGGTCTATGTCCGGACCTGCCAATCAGTTGTTGCGCCAGTTAGGTCTGCTTCTTTTTCTAGCCGAAGTAGGAACTTCTGCCGGTAAGAATCTGGTAGCCACTTTCCAGGAAAGCGGATTGCTGATGTTCGGAGTAGGAGCTGCCATCACATTGATACCGATGCTTGTAGCAGCTATTGTCGGACGTCTGGTATTTAAAATCAGTCTGCTCGATTTGCTGGGAACGATAACGGGAGGTATGACGAGTACTCCGGGACTTGCAGCTGCCGATTCAATGGTGGACAGTAACATACCGAGCGTAGCTTACGCAACTGTTTATCCGATTGCCATGGTATTTCTGATTCTGTTTATTCAAATCATAGCTTCGGCAGTATATTAACAGAATTTTGTATAATCATTGATTGTTAAATAAATAGTTCGTATCTTTGCCGCCTCAAAGAAAAAATGAGGTGAAACGATTGTTATTGAATATTACACGCTACTTCTTACCGATACTGTTTGTGTCGTATCTGGTAAGCTTCACATTCTTTGCCCACGTGCATGTGGTCAATGGCGTGACAATCGTCCATTCACACCCATTTAAGAAAGGGGCGGCACATAAACACTCTACAGTAGAACTGCTACTGATTCATTTTCTGTCTCATTTAACGGCAGACGGTGCAGCCGTAGTTTTTGCTCTTTCCCTTTTTATTCCTTTCTTATTGTATTTGTTGCTCGGCCGTTCGCCGTATGCTCACTATCACTGTCCGTATCATGGGGTAGTGGGACTTAGAGCACCTCCGGTTATTCGTTTCTCCATTCTTTGAATGATGATACCGTACCTTGCATGAGGTAGGGCATTATCTGTCTATCCATGTGAATACTTATCGAAAACTAATAACAAACGAAAAAATGAAGAAATACATCTTTTCGTTTGTCTGCCTGTGCTGCGCATTGTTGCCTGCCCTTGAAGGACAAGCTCATGAATATCCTAATCATCCTGAGTTACGTAAGTCAGACGCCAATATCGTTGGCCATATTCTTGATAAAAACACTAAAGAACACTTGCCCTATATAACAGTCGCCTTGAAAGGTACGACTATCGGAACGGTAACCGATGCTACTGGGCATTATTTCTTGAAGAATCTTCCCGAAGGCAATTTTGTGCTCGAAGTTAGTTCGGTGGGGTATAAAACCGTCAGACGGAATGTGACGCTGAAGAAAGGGCGCACATTGGAAGAAGATTTCGAGATAGAAGAAGATGCAGTTGCTTTGGATGGCGTAGTAGTATCTGCCAATCGTAACGAGACTACCCGTCGCCTGGCTCCGACACTGGTGAATGTGGTGGATCTGAAAATCTTTGAGAATACCAATTCTACGACTTTGGCACAAGGATTGAGCTTTCAGCCGGGTGTCCGTGTAGAGTCTAATTGTCAGAATTGCGGCTTCCAGCAAGTACGTATTAATGGACTGGATGGTCCTTATACGCAAATCCTGCTCGATTCCCGTCCCATTTTTAGTGCACTTTCCGGTGTGTATGGCATCGAGCAGATTCCTGCCAGCATGATAGAACGTGTGGAAGTGATGCGTGGAGGCGGATCGGCTTTGTTCGGTTCGTCTGCTATTGCCGGAACAATCAATATCATTACCAAAGAACCGATGCGCAATTCCGGTATGTTATCGCATACCATTACAGGTATTGGTGATGGCGATGCTTTTGATAACAGTACGGCGCTGAATGCATCACTTGTGACGGACGACCAGCGTGCCGGTTTGTATATCTTCGGTCAGAATCGCCATCGTTCTGCGTATGACCATGATGGTGACGGATATTCTGAAATCCCCAAGATACACGGCCAGACCATCGGTTTCCGTTCATTCCTGAAAACAACGACATATTCGAAACTAACTTTTGAATATCACCACATGGAAGAATTCCGTAGGGGAGGAGACTTGTTGAACCGTCCGCCTCACGAAGCGAATGTGGCGGAACAGACCGAACACTCGATCAATGGTGGAGGACTGAAATTTGACTATTTCTCACCTAACGAGAAACATCGTTTCAATGTGTTTGCATCAGCGCAGCATATCAATCGTGACAGCTATTATGGTGGCGGCCAAGATCCGAATGCCTACGGAAACACCACCGACTTAAACTGGATGGCAGGATCGCAATATGTCTATAGTTTCGGAAAATGTATCTTCATGCCTGCTGACCTGACTGCCGGAATAGAATTCAATCAGGATAAACTGGAAGACAATATGTGGGGATACCACCGTACAGTAGACCAGAAAGTGAATATCGGTAGTGCTTTCTTTCAGAATGAATGGAAGAATGAGCATTGGGGATTTCTGATTGGCGGTCGTTTGGATAAACATAACCTGATTGACCATGTGATATTCAGTCCGCGTGCCAATCTGCGGTATAACCCGACAGAAAACATCAATCTTCGTTTCAGTTACTCATCCGGTTTCCGTGCTCCGCAGGCTTTCGACGAAGATTTGCATGTGGAGAATGTGGGCGGTAATGTGGCGATGGTTGAACTGGCCGATAATCTGAAAGAAGAAAGATCACAGAGCTTGAGTGTCTCGGCAGATATTTATCATCGTTTTGGTGCGTTTCAGGTTAACTTCTTGGTAGAAGGATTTTATACAAAATTATCAGATGTATTTGCCCTTACCGACGGAGAGATAGTGGATGGAATCCTAACACGTACACGTTACAATGCACCGGGAGCCCGTGTGATGGGACTGACTTTGGAAGGAAAGATGGCATATCTGACTAAATTCCAGCTTCAGGCAGGAATCACTTTGCAGCAGAGCCATTACAGCGAACCGCACGTATGGAACAAAGAAGCTCCGGCTGTAAAGAAAATGATGCGTACACCGAATACTTACGGTTATTTTACAGCAACCTATACCCCGATAAAACCATTATCTATCGCTCTTTCCGGTACATATACCGGTTCGATGCTGGTTCCCCACGAACCAGTTCCGGGATTCCTTGAAAAACCGATAACGGTGAATACGAAGGACTTCTTCGATATCGGTTTGAAGGCTGCCTATGATTTCAAACTTTACAAGTCGATGAACTTGCAGGTGAATGCCGGCGTACAGAATATTTTCAATGCCTACCAGAACGACTTCGACAAAGGGGCTGACCGTGACTCCGGTTATATCTATGGTCCGTCATTGCCGAGAAGTTTCTTTGCCGGAGTGAAGATAAGTTATTAAAATTCGATTAAGATTTAAAATCGTCATAAATAGGGATTGTTTTGCATGGAGACAATCCTTATCTTTGCAAAAAACAAACTAAACCTTGACTTAGGTGCACAGAATAAATGTGCAAGATGACCGAATGAAACAATTGTACCTACATATAATGAAGTGGTTTCTGCCTGTACTGTTTATCTCGTACATGGCAGGAATCACTTTGTTTACTCACTCCCATGTGGTCAACGGGGTTACAATTGTCCATTCACATCCATTTAAAAAAGGCAGCGAACATAGCCATACAACGGTTGAATTCCAACTAATTCATCTCTTGAGTCATGTGTTGGTGACCGACAGCGGTTTGATACCAACATTCTCTGTTGCTGCTTTATCTCTATTATGCATCCTGTTTGTCCGCCCGCAAATAGAGCATTTTCACCGTTCTTGTCCGGGCGTAATATCTCTTAGAGCACCTCCTGTCGCTTAGTTTATCTTTTGGGGGGAACAGTATTTATGTATTAGGATCAACGATTAACGATCGCTGCTTCCCTTTCCCTTTATTATTATTTTTCGAATTAAAACATTAAAACACTAACGACAATGAAGAAATATCTTTTAGTCCTGGTCGGCCTGTGCTGTGTCTTGTCATACGCATTGGCTGAACGTCCGGACTACCCTGAACTGAAGAAATCCGATGCGAATATAATAGGTCATGTACTGGATAAAAAAACGAAAGAACATCTTCCATACATCACCATTGCACTGAAAGGAACGACCATAGGAACCGTGACTGATGCTACCGGACATTATTTTTTGAAGAATTTGCCGGAAGGAAATTTTATACTGGAAGTTAGTTCGGTAGGTTACAAGACAGTGACCCGCAACGTAACTCTGAAAAAAGGAAAGACACTGGAAGAAGATTTTGAAATAGAAGAGGATGCGATTGCTCTCGACGGAGTAGTAGTTTCCGCCAATCGGAGTGAAACGACACGTCGTATGGCTCCTACTTTGGTGAATGTCGTCGACCTGAAACTCTTTGAAACCACTAACTCTTCCACTTTATCACAAGGATTGAACTTCCAGCCCGGAGTGCGTGTGGAGACAAATTGCCAGAATTGTGGCTTCCAGCAAGTCCGTATCAATGGTCTGGACGGACCATATACGCAAATTCTGATAGATTCGCGTCCCGTATTCAGTGCCCTTTCCGGAGTGTATGGACTGGAACAGATTCCTGCCAGCATGATTGAACGTGTAGAAGTGATGCGTGGGGGAGGCTCCGCCTTGTTCGGCTCTTCGGCTATTGCAGGAACCATTAATATAATCACCAAAGAACCTTTGCGCAATTCCGGTCAGCTGTCGCACACCATAACTTCTTTAGGAGGAAGCTCCTCATTCGATAACAACACCTCGCTGAATGTTTCATTGGTGACGGACGATCATCGTGCCGGATTGTATATCTTTGGTCAGAACCGTTATCGGTCGGGATATGATTATGACGGAGACGGATTTACCGAACTGCCCAAATTGAAGAATCAGACAGTGGGTTTCCGCTCTTATCTCAAAACAAGTACTTATTCCAAACTGACCTTTGAATATCACCACATGCAGGAATTTCGTCGTGGAGGGGATATGTTGAACCGTCCTCCTCACGAAGCGCATATTGCGGAGCAGTTGCAACATTCTATTGATGGTGGAAGTTTGAAATTCGATTATTTCTCTCCGGATGAAAAGAACCGTCTAAGTGTTTTTGCATCGGCTGCCAATACAGACCGGGACAGTTATTACGGACCGGGTAACGATCCTCTGAAAGCCTATGGAAAGACGACAGATTTAACCGCTATGGGTGGTGCACAATACGTACATACGTTTGACAAGTGCTTTTTTATGCCTTCTGATCTCACGGCAGGGCTTGAATATAACCGTGACCGCCTAAAAGATAACATGTGGGGATATAACCGTCACACGGATCAGACGGTGAATATTTACAGTGCTTTTCTGCAGAACGAATGGAAGAACGACCGTTGGGGGATTCTGATTGGTGGTCGTCTGGATAAGCATAATATGGTGGATAATGTGATCTTTAGTCCCCGTGCCAACTTGCGTTTTAATCCTACCCAGAATATTAACCTGCGTTTAAGCTATTCTTCCGGATTTCGTGCTCCGCAGGCTTTTGATGAGGATATGCATATTGAAAATGTGGGCGGAACGGTGGCTATGATCGAGCGTGCAAAGGATTTGAAAGAAGAGAAATCCCAAAGTTTCAGTGTTTCTGCAGATATGTATCATCGTTTCGGAGCATTCCAGACGAATTTGTTGATTGAGGGTTTTTATACAAGACTGACCGATGTTTTTGTATTGGGCAAACCTTACGACCGTGGTGATGGTATATTAGTGAAAACACGTAGCAATGGCCCCGGTGCTAAAGTGATGGGATTGACACTGGAAGGTAAAGTGGCTTATCTTTCTATCCTGCAAATACAAGCGGGATTAACTTTACAACGTAGCCGGTACGATGAACCGCATAAGTGGCATGACGATGCACCGGCAGAAAAGAAGATTTTCCGTACTCCCGATACATACGGTTATTTCACTGCCACTTGTACCCCCGTCAAACCTTTATCTATTGCTTTGTCAGGAACCTATACCGGCAGGATGTTGGTGCAACGTATGGATATCACCGCCGAGAATGCCGAACTGGGTGAAATGCCTGAAAGAAAAGCGGAAGCAATCAGAACACCTCGTTTCTTTGATTTGGGAGTGAAACTGGCTTATGACTTCAAGTTATACAAAACGGTTGATTTGCAATTAAACGGCGGAGTTCAGAATATTTTTGAGTCTTATCAGAAGGACTTTGACAGAGGAGCTAACCGGGATTCCGGTTATATTTACGGTCCTTCTTTGCCGAGAAGTTTCTTTGCCGGAGTAAAGATCAGCTATTAATCGGTCATAAAAATAGTTTCCCGGCACGGTACTTTTTGTTTCCTGCGTTGAAACACTTTGTTTCAAATAGTGAAACGATTTGTTTCACACCGGGAAACACTTTGTTCCAAGCCTTGAAACTAAAAGTTTCAAGCGGCTGAAACTAATATGTCGTATAGAGACCTGTTCTTTTCTCCTTGTTAATCATTGATTGATCGGGCGGTGATAGGTGATAGATGCGGTGATAGGTTGCAAACAACCTGTCACCACCCCTGAAATCCCCATGAATAAGAGCTTTTGGAAGTGTCGGTGATAGGTGATAGAGGAAAGTGAAAGAAACTCTGTGTAGAGATGGATCAAACCATATCTTTATCGACCCCGAATTTTTCTCCTGTCTGACATTTACCGGCAGGTTCCACATGTACCAGAATGTCATATACATTATCTACCGAATTAATGATGCTCTTCTCCACTGCATCGGCAATCTCATGGGCTTGCGTGATCGTGATTTGTGGATTCACTTCTATATCAAGGGTAATCATATAGAGATTCCCTATCATTCGTGACCGGACGCGATGCGGATTACTGGCACCGGGCACTTTCTCTACAGCCTCGAATATCTTATTATATACATTGACATCTTTCACCCCGTCCATTAGCTCCACATTGGAATCAATGAAGATGCTGATGGAAGATTTGATGATAAAGAGACTGATTATCAATCCTGTTATCGAATCGAGTATCGGCAATTTGAAGATAAAAGTAAATATCAATCCTAACAAAACACTGGTTGAAATGACAACATCATTACGCATATTGATAGCGTTTGCCGTGAGCATGGAACTGTTGATCTTCTTTCCCTGTTTGTACTGGTATGAAGCCAGTAAGAGTTTACCGATAATAGAAAATATAGTGACATAGATGGCGATAGCCGATGGTATCTCTTTCACTTCATCTGAAAAGATGTTTTTAGTGGATGATAGCAACATTTGTACACCGGCATAAAATATCACGAGTGATAGAATCTTTGTTGCGATCCCTTCCGCTTTCTCATATCCGAATACATATTTCTTTGAAGGAGGGCGGTTGATGAGGCGTGCCGTAAAAATCATAACGATAGAGATAACGACGTCGGTTGCCGAGTCGATACCGTCGCCGACTACGGCTAAACTACCGGCAAATAAACCGATTATGATTTTGGATACGGACAAGATTGCATTGCCAATTGTGCTGATCCACGAGGTTGTGATTAGTATTTTCTCTCTTGACATTGAAGTGACTCTTTATAATTGTTTGTAATGGGATTGGGGAGCAAAGATAAACATTAATAGGAGTCTGTGATATGAAGTCGCAAAAAACTTTTTCTGCCTTTTTAGTAGTTTATACGTTTTAGTTGTATTATATATAGATGGTCAATTAAAAACAGGACAATTAATTTATTAAATAGTTAACCGCATGTTCAAAAAACTAAGTAGCTCTTTTCTCATTGTGTCAGCTTGTATTTTTTCTTCTTGCACGCCTACCGTCAAGCAAGAGATTGCAATCTTACCTACCCCCGTTAGTCTGACCGAGCAGTCTGGCTCGTTTGTTTTAAAAGATGGAATGAAGATTGGGGTTTCCGATCAGTCCTTGTTTCCGGCTGTCGGGTATCTGCAGGAGATTCTTCGGAATGTCATATCGTCTTCTGTTGAAGTCACTACCGATAAGAGTCAGGTAGATGTGTATTTTCAGTTGAAGGATACTGTTGGAAAGCCCGGCTCTTATAAACTTGAGTCTACGCCGGAGTATATTCGGGTAGAGGCAACTGACTATTCGGGTATTATTTCTGCTATTACTACTATTCGCCAGTTGCTTCCTGCAACGATAGAAGTGCAGGGAGAGAAACAGAATTATTCTATCCCTGTCGTGCAAATAGAAGATGCGCCACGGTTTGAATGGCGTGGATTTATGTTGGATGCTTCCCGCCATTTCTGGAATAAAAAAGAAGTGAAGCATGTATTAGATCTGATGTCTTTGTATAAACTTAATAAGTTCCACTGGCATCTGTCCGACGATCAGGGTTGGCGTATAGAGATCGAGAAATACCCGTTGCTTACAGAAAAAGGGGCCTGGCGTAAATTCAATACGCAGGATCGTACCTGTATGGCACGTGCGAAAGAAGAAGATAATACCGATTTTCTGATTCCGGAAGATAAGATACGCATTGTGGAAGGAGATACGCTGTATGGAGGTTATTACACTCATGATGATATAAAAGAAATAGTAGCCTATGCTACGCAAAGAGGTATCGATGTCATTCCCGAGATCGATATGCCGGGACATTTCCTGGCAGCTATCGGTCAATATCCGGAATTGGCGTGCGACGGATTAATCGGGTGGGGGGAAACTTTCTCTTCTCCTATCTGTCCGGGCAAAGATACAACGCTGGAGTTCTGCCAGAATGTGTTCAAAGAAGTTTTTGAACTTTTCCCTTATGAATATGTGCACATGGGTGGTGATGAAGTGGAAAAAGCCAACTGGAAGAAATGTCCTCTTTGTCAGAAACGGATTCGTACGGAGAAACTGGGTTCGGTAGAAGAACTTCAGGCATGGTTTGTACGTGACATGGAGAAATTCTTCCTTGCCAACGGAAAGAAACTCATAGGCTGGGATGAAGTGGTATCCGACGGATTATCTTCCGATGCTGCCATTACCTGGTGGAGAAGTTGGGCGAAAGATGCATTGCCTACGGCAACTGCACAAAAGCAGAAAGTGATTGCTTGTCCGAATGAATATTTCTATTTCGATTATGCGCAGGATCAGAATTCAGTAAAGAAAATACTTGCGTATGATCCGTGTGCAGACGAGCGGTTATCGCCGGAACAGAAGAAATATATCTGGGGTGTGCAGGCGAATCTCTGGGCTGAATGGATTCCGACAATGAAGCGCATTGAATATTTGATTGTTCCCCGTATGATAGCGTTGAGTGAAATAGCTTGGGCGGAGCCGACAGCTAAACCGGGTCTCGAAGAATTTTATCGTCAGCTTGTTCCGCAATTTAAGCGGATGGATGTGATGAGGGTAAATTATAGGGTGCCTGATTTGCAGGGATTCTATAAAGTGAATGCATTTATTGATGAAACAACTGTGGAATTGACCTGCCCGTTACCCGGTACTGAAATACGTTATACGACAGACGGCAGTATGCCTACCAAAGAATCAGCTCTTTATAACGGTGCTTTGGAAGTTGGGAAGACTACGGATTTCGCTTTCCGCACTTTTCGTCCGGATGGTTCTCCTTCGGATGTGGTGCGTACCAAGTATGTAAAGGCTCCTTATGCGGAGGCGGTGACTGCTCCGGCTGCTTTGCAGCCCGGCTTGAAAGCAGTATGGCACGATTTCCGTGGTAATCTTTGTGCGGATATTGATGCAGCTCCTGTCAAAGGGGAGTATGTGGTGGAATCGGTATCCATTCCCGAAGAGGTGAAAGGAAATATCGGTCTGGTATTGACCGGCTATCTGGAAGTTCCTGCCGATGGTATCTATACATTTGCCCTTCTCTCGGACGACGGTAGCACATTAATGCTTGACGGTGAATTGTTGGGAGATAATGATGGAGCACATTCGCCGGTAGAGATTATTGTGCAGAAGGCTTTGAAAGCCGGGCTTCATCCGATAGAGGTACGTTACTTCGATTGTAACGGAGGCGTATTGCAGATGGAACTGGTGAATGAAAAAGGTGAAAAAGAAGTATTGCCAAGTGCATGGCTGAAACATGAATAGCAAATTTCATTATTTTTAGGTATTGTCCGTCTTGCCGGCGAGCTGTACCTTTGCAGAAAATATTTGAAAACTTATGCGAATCAGTGAGAGACGAGTCGAGATTAATCATATATCAAAGGTGCACATGCACCGGATTGAATGGGATGAAGAGAGCTTATAGAAATATAAGCTCTCTTTTTTTGAACGATTTCGAATATTGTTCTTTTTTGAAAACAAGCGATAAGTTAAATGATTGTCGAACTTAATATAGATTGAACGTACGTTATGAGTACATTGAAAAAACTTCAGAACTACATGGGTAAACGGAAAGTGCTTTTGCCTGCGGCAATGCTGCTGTCTGCCCTAAGTGCCCTGGCGGGCATGTTGCCTTATATCCTTATTTGGCTGATTGTGAGAGAACTGCTTGAACACGGAGAGATAACCTCTTCCGGTAATGTGGTGACGTATGCTTGGTGGGCGGCAGGCATGGCCGTGGCGAGCATCGTCCTTTATTTTGCCGCATTGATGTCTTCGCATCTTGCAGCTTTTCGGGTTGAATCGAATTTGCGTAAAGAAGCCATGCGCCAGATAGTGCGTATGCCTCTCGGCTTCTTTGACATTAATACGAGCGGACGTATTCGCAAGATTATAGATGACAATGCAGGGGTTACCCATAGTTTTCTGGCACATCAGTTGCCCGACCTTGCGGCTACTTTTCTAGTGCCGTTGGTAGCTGCCATACTGATTTTTGTGTTCGATTGGATACTCGGTCTGGCATGTATCGTCCCTGTAATTATTGCCATGCTGGTTATGGGTTTTATGATGAATGCGGAGGGACGGCAGTTTATGAAAAGCTACATGACCTCTCTGGAGGAAATGAATACCGAAGCTGTAGAGTATGTGAGAGGAATTCCCGTAGTGAAGGTTTTCCAGCAGACTATTTACTCTTTCAAAAACTTTCACCGCTGTATCATGAATTATAATAAAATGGTATTCGGCTATACACGAATGTGGGAGAAGCCGATGTCGCTCTATACCGTAATAATCAATGGTTTTGTGTTTTTCCTTGCTCCGTTGGCTATTTTGCTGATTGGTTATTCAGGTAATTATGCATCGGTATTACTTAATTTCTTCCTGTTTGTTCTCATTACTCCTGTATTCTCCCAAAGTATCATGAAGAGTATGTATCTCAATCAGGCTTTGGGGCAGGCGAGTGAAGCTATCGGACGTCTTGAGAATCTGGTTGCTTATGAGTACCTGACTGTTGTAGAGCATCCACAACCGGTAAAGGAATTCAGTATTCAGTTCGAAAAAGTTTCCTTCAGCTATCCGGGAGCTAATCAAAAGGCGGTGGATGATGTTAGTTTCACTATTCCGCAAGGAAACACAGTAGCTCTTGTCGGAGCTTCGGGCGGAGGGAAAACAACGATTGCCCGTCTAGTTCCCCGTTTCTGGGAGGCAACGGAAGGGAAAGTTTTAATAGGTGGCATCAATGTAAGAGAAATCGCTCCCGAAGAACTGATGAAATATATTTCTTTCGTGTTCCAGAATACAAAGCTGTTCAAGACTTCTCTGCTCGAAAATATCAAATATGGTAATCCCGACGCGACAATGGAGGAAGTGGAACGGGCAGTAGATATGGCACAATGCCGGGAAATTATCAATAAACTTCCGCTCGGACTGAATACGAAGATTGGTACGGAGGGAACATATCTCTCCGGCGGGGAACAGCAACGGATCGTACTGGCACGTGCAATCCTGAAAAATGCTCCCATCATTGTACTGGATGAGGCGACTGCTTTTGCCGACCCCGAAAATGAGCATCTCATCCAGCAAGCCTTGAAAGAACTGACAAAAGGAAAAACCGTATTGATGATTGCTCATCGTCTTTCAAGCATCACTGATGCCGACAATATCCTCGTCATTGACAAGGGGAAGATTGCGGAACAAGGTACACATGCCAACCTGCTTGGAAAACAAGGCATCTATTATCATATGTGGAATGAATACCAGCAATCTGTTCGCTGGACAATAGGAAAGGAGGTTTCTAATGATTGAAGTAATAAAAAGACGTTTTGCCCTTTCAACTAAAGGAGCGAAAGATTTCTGTAAAGGTGTGTTTTTCACTACACTGCTCGATATTGTATTGATGTTGCCGGCGGTATTTGTTTTTCTCTTTCTTGAGGAATATCTTCGTCCTGTGTTTCAGCCTTCGGCTTCGGTGACGCATGGTATTCTCTATTATAGCATACTCGGTATTGTCTTTATGATAGTCATGTATATATTTGCGGTATTGCAATATCGTAGTACCTATACCACCGTTTATGATGAGAGTGCAAACCGGCGTATCTCATTGGCGGAAAAACTTCGCAAGTTGCCTCTGGCTTTCTTTGGCGAAAAGAATCTTTCCGACCTCACCGCCACGATTATGGATGACTGCACTGATCTCGAGCATACTTTCTCGCATGCGGTTCCTCAGTTGTTTGCTTCCATTATCAGTATTCTGCTTATTACCGTCGGCATGGCATTTTATAACTGGCAGTTGACGATTGCTTTGTTCTGGGTAGTGCCGCTTGCTGCCGCAATCCTTCTTTTCTCGAAGAAGGAAATACAGAAAAGCAATGAAAGTAATTATCTGAACAAGCGGATGGTGACCGAGCATATCCAGGAAGGACTCGATACCATTCAGGAGATAAAATCCTACAATCAGGAGAGAGACTATCTGGAAAAACTGGATGCGAGCATTGATACCTATGAAAAGGTATTGACTCGTAATGAACTGGTGCTCGGCATGTTGGTAAACGGTTCCCAGAGTGTATTGAAACTCGGACTGGCAAGCGTTATTATCGTTGGTGCCAATCTCTTGGCTTCGGGTACGGTTGATTTGTTTACCTATCTTATATTTATGGTTATCGGGTCGCGTGTGTATGCTCCGGTCAGTGAGGTGATGAATAATATTGCCGCTTTGTTCTATTTGGATGTGCGTATCAATAGAATGAATGAGATGGAAGCATTGCCGGTACAAAACGGGACTACCGAATTCACTCCTCAAGGTTATGATATCGAATTCAGACAGGTAGACTTTGCTTATGAGCAGGGAAAACAAATTCTGAATAACTTGTCTTTTATTGCCCGACAAGGTGAAAAAACGGCTTTGGTTGGTCCTTCGGGTAGTGGCAAGAGTACGGCGGCCAGGTTGGCGGCACGTTTCTGGGATATCCAGTCGGGAAAGATTACCCTCGGCGGGCAGGATATCAGTCGGATTGATCCTGAAACTTTGTTGAAAAACTATTCCGTTGTCTTTCAGGATGTAGTTCTTTTCAATGCTTCCATTATGGATAATATCCGTATTGGCAAACGGGATGCTACGGATGAGGAAGTCCGGAGAGTTGCCCGCTTGGCACAATGTGATGAGTTTGTCACTAAAATGCCGCAGGGATACCAGACGATTATCGGTGAGAATGGAGAAACATTATCCGGCGGTGAGCGTCAGCGTATTTCCATTGCCCGCGCTTTGTTGAAGGATGCTCCGATTGTTCTGTTGGATGAGGCTACGGCTTCGCTTGATGTTGAGAATGAAACCAAGATACAGGCGGGTATATCTGAATTGGTACGTAACAAAACGGTGCTGATTATTGCGCACCGTATGCGAACCGTTGCCAATGCCGACAAAATTGTAGTATTGGAGAATGGAAGTGTTGCTGAAATGGGAACACCGGAGGAATTGAAAAAGAAAAATGGTATATTTGCCCGGATGGTGAACAGACAGGTTACAAATATGAATTGATAAATAGCAACGATACTATGCAATTTTTGAAAGGAGATATACAAGAGGGAATCTTGAAGGCAGCCGAAGAAGTGTTTCTGGAAAAGGGATACAAGGATGCCTCTATGCGTGAAATAGCTTCGAGGGCAGGGGTGACGGTGAGTAATATCTATCATTATTTCACCAATAAGGATGAGATATTCCGTACGATTCTGAAACCGGTATTGAATGATCTGTATGCTATGATTTATAATCACGATGCAGATCAGATGACGATAGACGTCTTTATGGATTCGGATTATCAGAAAATGTCTGTACGGGAATATATCAGATTGGTCTCTGAACATCGTGACCGTTTGCGGTTGCTGCTTTTTCAGGCACAAGGTTCTGTTTTGGAGAACTTCCGTTCTGAATATACAGATTTGATGACGCGTACGATTTCTGTTTTTTTTCAAGGAATGAAGCAGAAATATCCGCATATCAATATAGCAATAACTAACTTCTTTATTCACCTGAATACGGTATGGTTGTTTGCCCTACTCGAAGAGCTGGTGTTGCATCCTGTGAAGAAAGAAGAGATGGAGAAGTTTATAGCGGAGTATATCGCTTTTGAAACGGCTGGTTGGAAAGAGCTCATGAATGCATGAGCTCTCTCACTTTATTCTCTTACTGATATAAAAAAACGTCCGGCTTTCACAAGCCGGACGTCCTTGCCTCTTTTAGAATATGTCATCTATTCATATTCCAAAATGAATACATTATATGGTTTTTCAACTTAACAACCAAATAAAAGAAATGCGGGTGAATCACTTCGGCCGATTTCTATGTATTTTTAATGTGGCTACGTAATATAATTATGACTAATTAATTTAATTCTGATACTGCAAAGATAGGGGCTTTCCGCTTTTCCCGCAATCCCCTAAAATGGGTATTCTTCTATCAATTACTAGCTATATATAGTGGTTCAGGCGTTTGCATAACTATGCATCCCTCCAAGAACATAATTTACCCCGAAATAGGTCATTAAGACGGTCAGGAAAGCAAGAATCATATAGATATGGAAGAATAGAGGCTTGCGGAAAATGCGCAGACTTTGTGAATGGAAGGCTACTCCATATACCAGAAAAGTAATCAGTGCCCATACTTCTTTCGGGTCCCACGCCCAGTATCGTCCCCAGGAAACGTTTGCCCAAACTGCTCCCAGAAAGATGCCTGCTCCTAAAAAGAAGGTGGCAGGGTAGAGCAGCAAGCGGCTGACTAGCGTCAACTGTTCTATCCGGTTGTCTTGTATAGCGTCGTTTCCGGAGACATTGTTTTCCGATTCTTTTTTCCGGAGGCATAATGCCAGTATTCCGTTTAGCATGATGAATGCCAATAGGGCATAAGACATCATAATCAATGAAACATGAATACTTAGCCATGGAGAGACGAGCACCGGCATTAATGGGGTTATCTGGGGATTCATTTGTCCCAGATAGGAAACCAACAAAGCAAAGCCGGAGAGGAGGAATCCGAATGGAAGTATAAATGAAAATCTTCGATGGAGCAGACAGGCTATCAAAAGAATACAAAGAGCCATAAACTGCATGGTTTCGTAACCGTTGCTAAGTGGAATACGACCGCCGATGTACCAGCGCAGGCAATATCCTGCTAAATGGAATATGAAAGCAAGATAGAGTGCAACAGAAAAGAAAGTTCCTGCTGTGCGGGAAATCGTTTTGGCTTTGGGCGAGAGGATATTTCTTTGCAGGCTGTTATGAAGTAGAAGCAGGAAAGACAACACTCCCAATGACAGATTTATCATAAAAAGAATCTTGCTGAACGGAATCCGGTTGTAGAGTAATTCTGCTTTCACTTCCAGTTCGGAGAGAGGTTGCACGCTGCCATCAGTGGGTAATGGATGGATGAATGTTCCTTTTTCCAACATCAGGATCAGGCCTACTTTTTCATCTGTTTCCTGGATTGCTTTGGCGAGTTTGTTTTGTTGTCCTTGTTCACGTTGCCAATGTTCACGGAGACGGTAAACAGAACCGTCAAATAAATCAGTTAATCGAGCATAAGGTGTTTGTAAGTTTAATAAATGCTGTAATTCTGTATTTTTGATGTATATCAATGGCTCATTTCTCCACACTTCCGGATAAAGTAACCAGCCACCTATCACTTGTTCAGGTGTCAATCCTTTATATGAAGCTTCTCCTGTCAGTTTCTGAATGAAATCACGGGCTAATGTGTTGAAAGGTACTACCCGGTCGTGATAAATAACCTGTTCCTGTGCTAAACTGTCCGCTTGTGTTTGTTTCAATGCAGGAAGGAGTTTTTTTTGTGCTTGCATGTTACCTGCAAGGCAGAAAATAAACAGTATAAATACACCTCCTTTTTTAAGTAGCGGGTGGTTTAGCAGGCGTCGGAAATCACTACTGCGGGAAAATAGTAGCCAAATCATGGAGAGACCGAGCAGGATATATCCTGCATAAGTCACTCCTGTTCCCCATGGATCATAATTGACAGTCAGCCAGCTCCCTTTTCCGTCATCATCGAAAGAT
Organism: Bacteroides sp. MSSM.1001136sp1_RTP21357st2_D2_RTP21359_211015; assembly: GCF_040913205.1. Lineage (NCBI taxonomy): Bacteria > Pseudomonadati > Bacteroidota > Bacteroidia > Bacteroidales > Bacteroidaceae > Bacteroides > Bacteroides sp. MSSM.1001136sp1_RTP21357st2_D2_RTP21359_211015. The sequence goes on from NZ_JBDFVF010000001.1 coordinate 58,484, forward strand.
GACTGATAGAAACGGAAACCTTGTGATGTAAATATACGATTCATTGAAATCTGTTCGTGTAATAGAACATTTTTCTGTCCGGGAAGAGAGTAGGTGATATAGCTGATGTAGTCTGCCGGTGCTTCTGTTCCGGGATAGTATGCTATACGGAAACTATCTAGTTGTATTGTGAATGGCAGATCAGCTTTTCTGCCGCTTTCCGATTCCAGGAAACTGTCTATCGTTGCCCCCGGAAGCAAGTGTACGTATCCTTTTTTGCTTCCGATAAACGTAATCATGGCCCCCACCAAGATAACGAGGAGAGAGCCATGAAACAACAATATGGGGAACCGTCGCCATAAAGCGCGTCGGATGAGAGCAACAAGTGCAATGGTGGCAATTGTTCCCCACAAACAACAAAACCAACATGTATGATATATATTTCTTTCTACAAAATCTGTCCCATACGCTTGTTCTACGAAAGTAGTCACAGCGAGTAGTCCCACCAGACAGATATATAAGATAATAAGTAACCTTTTCAACTGTATAATCTTTTATGATATTAAAATGGAGCGTATTCCTTGTTCTTACATTCTTTCACTCCCATACATTCCATCTCAATCAACCATCCGGGACGGCATACCGGAGCATGAACAAATACTTTAGGAGTATGTGGGAAACGTTTGTCATACATTGCTTTAACAACTGTATAGTCGGCTATGTCACGCAGATATACAATCATTTGTCCCAAATCTTCAAATGTGCAGTCCGCTTCTTTCAACAGGGTTTCCACATTCTCCCACATTCGTTCTGTCTGTTTGCGGATGTTGCCGGGATATACCACATCGCCTTTGTTGTTGATACTTGCCGTTCCTGAAATAAATACCTGTCGGCGGTCTCCATAATCTACATACGTGCCACGTTCAAAGCTTACTCCATATTCATAAGTTGGGTTCAGATGGGTAGGAGCATAGAGGAAATGAATCTGTTCCGGTTGCATTCCTGCTACAGCGTAAGTATCCATTTGTACCAGTACTTTCGGGTCGGCATGCCGGCCGTCGATGCCTGTGCTGGAAATATAATGTGTTTTTTCTGTCAGGTTTTGGGTGACGAAAACTTCATTACGTGCTTTCACTACTCCGGCATAATTCACATCTACATTTTGCACGAAAAACCATGTACGGATACAATTGTCTGCCAGTTTACAACCTTGTTCCAGGAGTTGCATCACATAGTCGTTCAATAATAGACGGGTCTGGTATTCCGAATTGGCGGCACGATTGAATGCACTACCGCCCCAGAAGTGGCGATAGGCACTGTGTTTCACCTCAAAAAGCCCGTTATGTAAGACTTGTGTCTGTACATCTGTCAACAGGTAAATCCATAAGGCTATTTTTGTTCCGTCCAGCGGGGGCTGTTCCACAATGGAAAGTGCGCAGTCCGAACCTTCGGTTGTCAATGCCAGTAGTGTATCTGCCTGATTGGCAGCGTCACTAAGGAAATAACGTTTGAGGATGGCAACTGCTCCTTTCAATTCTTGGGTAAGTAAATAATCGTAGGTGTTTAATACTGCATTCAGCTGTTCTTCGTATGTATCTTCCGGTTTAGTAGAATGAATGATAATATGATACTCTGAAGCTTCTCCTCCTGCATTATATTTAAAAATCTCTGTTAGCGTCTTTTCAGACTGAATATTCTGTTGTTTTTTGTTGTTCATATCAGTTGGGTAAATAACTATTTATTCTTGCGCACCGTTATTGATCCAGTCGTCAATAAGGGTCAAAATCGGAGATGATACTATTTCTTTTGAGTGATCGTATCCCCAGGTTGAACTAATAGTGGTATTCAATAATGTGTGCAATACGCTTTCTTGCGCACTGCCCGGCTTGACGAGTAACATGCCATCTACTTTCTTCGACGGGCGGTTGACCAGTGCCTCGTAACTTTTGCCTTCTGTCAGATACAGGTTGGCTGCTGCCGAACTACCTCCACCATGACAGTGTGCGCATGTCGTATTAAATACTTTTTCTTGAATACCATGGTACATACCTACATTTACAGTTCCCACATCCATAAGGATGGTGTCGTCAACTGCTGTAAGGTCGTCCATTGACTGAAAACTGATAACTCGTTTTCTCAATTTATTAATAACGCACAATTCAATAGTGGTTACTTTATCACTGACTCCTGTCATCGTAACCTGGATCTCATCATCTTCGACCGCCGGAATTGTTTTGGTGACAACGGCATACTCGCTCTCATCACTGAAGCCTGCCACTACAACACTATAACCATCGGGCCATTTACTGATACCATTGATCTTACCGCTCATCTTCAGCGTGCGTCCTTCTTCTGATAGGGTCTCTGTCTTTTCGTAAATACGTCCGTCATCGCATGATGTGATGTATGCCAATAACAGTAGATAACCTCCGAAAAGAATATATTTTTTCATAAACAAATCCTTTCTTGTGCTATTTAGAATGTATACTGGAGTAGAATACTGGCCGAATGTACTGCCAAACCTAAATCGTCGTTATCCCGATCAAGTTGGGTATCATGACCTTTACGGGCAATATACTGGTACATCGCTTGTAACTTCAGATTACAGTTCTTGAAAAAATAGTTCATACCCACGGCTGGCATATTTAGAAAACCATTGGTGTCCATTCCGTTACGGTTGAAGAAATCATAGCGTGCAGCTGCTTGCAGACGGGGGGCAACGAAGTAACCACCTTGTACATAGCCGCCCAGGTAATTATATGACTCGGAAATCTTTTGTCTTTTTGTGAAGCCAACATTCATATAATAGACTTCAGCACCCAGGTAAAGTTTGTTCTTTAGCATTGCAAACTCCAATCCGGCACGATAATCATTGGTACTTTCATTTTCACTTTCTACATTGATAGAGGTAGAAATACCAAACATGATTTTGTCTTCATTCAGCCTGTTCGGATTTCCCTGTGTAGCGGGCATCACTCCTTTAGGCATATAGGTGAAACGTCCGGCGTACAGTAAAGACGGAATGTGCCAGTCATCACTAAATGTTTTTGTTGCTGTATTTACCGCTGCACCCGTACCGTTGAATAAACCGATTTCATACCCGAATTTATCAGCTACCAAACCGTGAATCTCTACACCTAAATCGAATCCGGTGCCAATATTGGGTGTTACCGCATTCAAAGAATAGGGGAGGATAACGGGAGCAGTCAGTGATACTGGCAAACTAGGTAACAATGTTTCTCCCAGTGTTGTCAGGTAGGCATGTGAAAACGGAGTTTTGAATTTACCGACCCGGATGGCAAACTGCTTTTTCAGTTGAACATCAAACCAGGCTTGTTGAAGTAATGCGCCTCCACTGGCTGCCGCATTTATGGAAAGGTTGAAAGATACTTTATCGAAAGCCTTTCCGGTGAATCCGAGTACGGCGTAAGGAACTGAAAATCCGGAGTTGGCTATGTTATCTTGATTGTATGCTTTATCCAGTCCTTCATCGTCGTACCAATTGAAGTTTGCACTGGTCTGTACGAGCAAATAGGGTTTGAATACAAAATCTCCTTTCTTGGTTTCGATAGTGAATCCTTCTCTTCCAGCTAATGATACTACACCATTTTCTGTATCTTCTTCATGTTGTGCCATAGCGGCCAAAGGCATTATGGCAGTCAGCATGGCAATGATTATAAATCTCTTCATAATTACTTTATATATACTACTTTTAGTTTAAAGTGAATTTAAAAATGCAATCAGCGCATCCCGGTCTTCCTTACTCATATTCTTAAATAAGTTCTTTGATGCTTCTCCTTCTCCGCCATGCCACATGATGGCTTCTGTCAGATTGCGGGCACGTCCGTCATGCAAGAAATAAGTATGTCCGTTGACCTTTTCTTGTAAGCCGATTCCCCAAAGAGGGGTAGTACGCCATTCGTTTCCACGTGCCAGCCCGCTTATATAGTTGTCGTTCAGTCCGACTCCCATAATTTCAGAACCCATATCATGTAATAGATAATCAGAATAAGGGTGAATCGTTTGACCGCCTAACCACGGGAGTTGAGTATTATTTAATAAAACACTACCACGTGTCTTAGTGTGTAAAGTGGTCACATGACAGAGATGACATTTGGCTTTATAGAAGTTCTGTTCCCCTTTGATTACTTGCGGATCGTTTACATTACGCCGGGCGGGAACACCAAGACTTTGCATATAGAGATCTACGTTTTCCATCTCTTCTGTGCTGACATCCAGTTGGTCGTAAGAAAGCCCCATCATGCTACCTTGGTTTACTTGTATTTGTCCTTCACAGATTTCTTCCGGATAGCGGCTGTTGGTAACGCCCATATCACTGGAGAATCCCAATTCTACAGTTAAATCGGCATGTTGAGCTTTGTTGCCGGACAATCCCAGACTTCTCACTCCGCGTTCGGTGATGTAATTACATCGTCCGCTGATTCCATATTCGGGATAATTACTTTTTGCTGCAAGTGCTTCAATTTCAACAGGATCTAGTGCCATCATTTGCCCCATGCCTACATGGCGTAATGGAATACGTACGGTACAAAACAAATCTTCCGGTTTGATTTCTTCGGCATACCATTCAGATATAGTATAATTGGGTTTGCAAAGTGTGTAGGCTTCTCCATCAGGGAAAGAAAATGTCTCGTAAGTGTATTCCACAGACAGTTTGCCTTCCGGTTGCACTCCATAGATTGCCTGGTCATGAAGCACACGTCCATAATCTTGAAAGAAAGCTCCGTTTTTACGGGATATGTAGACTAGCATGGAAGAGAATCCATAGCTGCCCGATCCACCCTCTGTCCATAAAGAGGGTTTGGTACGTCCCGCATTCCGGTGGCAACTGCCGCACGAATAACCGGCATAAACGGGACCAAGTCCGCCGCCATGACCGTTGTTACTTGTACGTACATCGTCATATAGTCTGTCACCTCGGGTGAAACGTACATCGTATGCTCCTGTTATCCAATCTGCAGGCGTGTCATAAGCAACAGACGAATTCAAGAAAATAGTTGATGTTCCGGCTGATAGAGCATAGCCCTCCGGAATCTCGATATCCAATATGTCAATTCCGTCATCATCACAGGCAGAGCATGCCAACAGGCAAAAGAAAGAGAATGAATATTTTAGAAAGTGATTCATTGTTTATTGACTTTGTTTCAATAATATGTTTTAAACATACCAAAGAAGTAAAGGTGGATCATTGAATTCCAACCTTTACTTCTCAATAATATCTTAGCTAAGATAAAGCTTTATTGTACTTTACGTGGTTCACCGTTTTTGTAGAGAAGGAATTCCAATGTGTGGAAACCGCGTACATTTTGTGCCGATTCGACAGCAGCTTCATCATCACCTTCACTCCATTCGAGATCACTCCAACTTTGAGAATTCAGTATTTGTACAATAGCATTCTGATCCAAAGGCCAGCTGTCCATGTTAGGATCAAGTCCCATTTCGTCTACCGGACCGAATAAGAAAGCTTCGCTCTTTTCCCATGGTTCACGGGCAGTGATCCAAGCATCACAAGCTGTTTCAAAAGCACTATTTGACGGATTGTCTGCAAGGACTATTACTGCATTGTAGAGAGCGTCATTTTTTTCTTTCAAACTTTTGTAGGTAGGCACTACTACTGCATCTACATATTGTGTTACTACAGGATTAAGTACTGCGTCCGTATTGATATTGTTGCTATTATTTGCAATATAGGATTTTAAGTCATTCTTCAGTATACTTTCCAGCTCTGCACAAGCATCCATAGCTGCTACCGTTTCGTTACTGGGAATATGATTACGGAAAGGTTGCGGAATATCCTGAATGGCTTTTGCCGCTTTTTGGATAGCATTCTTTATCTTGGTATCTAATGATGAATTAGCACCGGCGATAACAGTAGATAAAGAATTAGCATTTATATTACCGTCTAAAGAACCGTAATATGCATTCCGGATGGAATAAATGTTATTGGTATAGTCATCACGAGAATGCCAGCTGTACCAGGATTCCACAGCATATAATGCTTCTTCAGTATTTCCGGCTTTATACAAGTTGTATGGGTCACCAATTTTGGCAGTACCGACTTCATTGGCAATTTCCGCGCATTTATCCACGATTTCTTCCACACAGCTCAAGGCGCTTGCGTAAGGAGAGCCACTATGAGCCTTGAACAGGGAAGCATAGCTTTCACCTCCTTTATAGCTTGAATTCCATGCGTTGTAGAGATTGGTTGCATCTGTTTTTAGAAGTGCTGCTACATTTCTCATGTAGTTATGCCAGCTTGATGCGTTTTCAGGAGTGTAATCAATATTGGCAGGATCTACTGTTGGGTTGTCATCATCACTGCTGCAAGAAGTTGTTGTGAATGCTAATCCCAATATTAGGGCTGCGACATAAAAGAATTTTGTTTTCATCATATAAAAATTAAATAATTGATTATTTGTTATTTCTTAATAAACCATCCTATATAGGCAATTCCAATAGAAAATTCGTTTTCACTGTTGTATGACTTTGATACGCCAAAAACTTTATTTGTACCAATCTGGCGGGTTGCATAGTCTGCTTTTATCACTAAGTTTGGCAAAGCGTACCAATTTAATCCCGCTGTCCACATACTTACTTGGCAACGTTTTTCCATCGTTTGCCCTTTTTCCCCTTTCTCTTGTGGGTTGTAGTATTCATAGCGGGCAAATGGATAGATTACCGGAATCTTTTTATTGCCTCCGAAGACCGAGCGGATATTAATGCCGGCTTCTGCTGCATAACTTACGGCATTCTTCGCTACCGGAGCCAGACGGCTGTAAGGCGATTTATTGGATAATTTGACATTTGCCTGACTTACTCCTAATGAATTTCCTAAATTTCCATATAAGATATTACCGCGTGCCGTTACATATTTATTGCGATACTGTGCATCTGCGGTGAAGATTCTTATCGGAATTTTTCCATAGTTTGCATAAGTCTGTTCTTTATCAGAGTTGGCTCCTGCATCTGCACAATAATAAAATGATGCACCTACACGTAAACCGGGAACTCCTTTATAATCTAAACGAAATACATACGCGGGAGAAGTGAAGTTGTCTTCCTCAAAGATTCCCTGTTTGCCACTACCTACCCATGTGTTACGATCGAATCCATTAGGGTTCAGGCCTGCTACCACCATAGCTTGGTAATCGAAGCTTGCATACCCTTTTCCGAAAGAACCAAAGATTTCCAGACCATTTTCATGCCAGGTAGAAGGCAAAAGGCTTGTTTCACCTTCCGGGCGTGAAGTTCCGAAGAAATTGATCGGTTCATGGTGTGCGTTAGTCAATCCTACCGGAACAATAATATGTCCGGCACGTACATTGAGGGAGCGGTGAATTAAACGTGTGATGTGAAATTGTTCGATAGCTACTTCACCTCCTTTTTCAACTTCTGTTTCGTATTCACCGTTTTCGGTGTTTTCTAATTCGAAAGCTGTACCTGTTCCACCAGATTCGAACTCAATCTCTGCACCGAGTATCCATTTGGAATTGAACTTATAATCAAAAGCTAAAACGAAACGGGGAATTGAAATGGTATTCCTGTTTTTCTTTGGATTACCATCGTTTCCTCCATAGAAACGGTTGATGCCATAATCTTTAAAATTAGCGACCATTTCACCGTATCCTCCAAAACGGAATTTTGTATATTCTTCTGTAGAAGAAGAATTACTACTTTTGGAAATTTCTTTTGTCTCCTGTGCTGGAATTGTAAGAGAAGGTAGGAGACTAAGAATAACGATTGCTGTTATTTTTCTCATCTTTTTAATAATTTTATCGGCTGCAAAGTTAGATTAGGTTAAAAAATGTGGCAATACCTAATATTAGGCATAGTTGTTTCTTAAATTCAGTATATGTAGGTAATTTTAATCTAAAGAGTAAAAAAATATAGTAGTAGATAAAATAAAACAGACAAAGGTGTATTTCAGTATGATAATTTTTACTGATATACACCTTTGTCTGTTGTTAGTGTGTAGAGTTGTCTTTATTATTTCATAGTGTCACCGATTTTGTTTGTAATTGAGCGAATCGTTTCTTCTACAACCAGTTTCCTTGAGTATATCTACCATCAGGAAACTACCTTTTCAGAAACGATTCAACTCAGACAAACTACATACAAACAAAGCTAAACTTATGCTAAGGTTATCGCTTAAACTGCCATCTTTATACCTTCTTTTTTACTGCAATATCGTTTGCATTGCTGGCAAAGGTCATATCCCAGCATGGCTCCTAAAATAAAATCTTCTTCAGCAGTCAGTTGGTTTAAAGGACGGATGATGATGTGCCGCATGGCTTCCATACATTCTGCCTTTCCAAAAAACAGGTTGATTTTATTGGTACCTACTTCCTGTATCATATAACTGATCTTTTGATTTTTCAATCGGCGGATGGCAAATTCTTCGTGCTCTTTACTCATTGTGTAAAGTACCATGTTGCGTACGCCTTTCTTAAACTCATAAATATGATTAAGAAAAATTCGGATTTCGCCGGGGATGATTCTTTCAGTTGCCATGATGCAAAGTATTCTTTTTATGTTAAGGTAAAATTAGCTAATTTCTTGTTTCACTTGTTCGGCCCATGCGCTGATACGTTCGTCTGTTTTGCTATCTTCGTTGACTTCGTCAAGTGGAAGACCTACAAACTTACCGTCTACGACGGCAATGGAAGAATCGAAGGTATAGCCTGCAGTATCTGTTGCTCCACAGAATTTGCAGTGGGTATCTTTCAGATCTTCATAAAGAATACCTATTGCGTCACAGAATGTGTCGCTATACGAGTCAGAGTCGCCGCAACCGAACAGGGCTACAGATTTGTGGGATAAATCACACTTCTTTAAAACTTTTACTCCATCGTACCAGTCATCTTGAAGTTCGCCTGCTCCCCATGTGGAAGAGCCGAGCACCAATACATCATATTCATTGACTAATGCCTCTGTTAGCTTGGATACATCAAATACATCTGCCGATGGTACATCTAATTTCTCTGCAATTCGACGGGCAAGGTCTTCTGTTGTTCCTGTTGTGGAACCATAAAATACACCAATTTTATTCATCTTTGATTCGTTTTTAAATGTAACGCTGCAAAGATAGAGGGTCTTAAAGAAATAGGAAATCCCCATTTATAATGGAAGATTTGTCTCCTTCTCATTATAAATGGGGATATATGGAATAAAAAATGGTCGATCTTTTTAATGGTGGAACAAGCGGATGCCTGTAAATGCCATTGCCATATTGTATTTGTCGCAAGTTCCAATCACATGATCGTCACGTACTGATCCGCCCGGTTGTGCAATATAGCTGACGCCACTCTTGTGTGCGCGTTCTATATTATCTCCGAATGGGAAGAATGCATCTGATCCTAAAGCTACGCCTGTCATCGTATCCAACCATGCCCGTTTTTCTTCGCGTGTCAGTATTTCAGGCTTTTCAGTGAAGAACTGTTGCCAGATACCGTCTGCCAGTACGTCGTCATAATCTTCCGAAATGTAAACGTCAATCGTATTGTCACGGTCTGCACGACGGATTTTTTCAATCCATGGCAAGTTCATCACTTTCGGGTGTTGGCGTAAATACCAGATATCTGCTTTATTTCCTGCCAGGCGCGTACAGTGAATACGTGACTGTTGGCCTGCGCCAATACCGATTGCCTGTCCGTCTTTGGCATAACATACAGAATTGGATTGTGTATATTTTAAAGTGATTAAGGCAATGATTAAGTCGCGTTTTGCATCAGCCGGGATTTCCTTGTTCTGCGTAGGCATCTCTTTCAAAAGACTTTCATCGATCTTCAATTCGTTTCTTCCTTGTTCGAAAGTTACTCCGAATACATCTTTATGTTCGATAGGAGCCGGGCGGTATGCAGGATCTATCTTTATTACATTATAGGTTCCTTTTCTTTTATTCTTTAGAATCTCCAGTGCTTCGGGAGTATAGTCAGGAGCAATGACGCCGTCGGATACTTCACGGTTGATGATGCGTGCTGTTTCTTCGTCACAAGTGTCGGACAATGCGATAAAGTCTCCGTAAGACGACATACGGTCTGCTCCACGTGCACGGGCGTATGCTGTAGCCAATGGAGATAGTTTCATGTCATCGACAAAATAAATCTTCTTCAGCGTGTCGCTCATTTCTACCGCAACAGCAGCACCTGCAGGGCTGACATGTTTAAAAGAAGCGGCAGCCGGCAGTCCGGTAGCTTCTTTCAGTTCTTTCACTAGTTGCCAACTGTTGAATGCATCCAATAGATTGATATAACCGGGACGTCCATTCAATACTTCGATGGGGAGTTCGCCTTCTTTTATGAAGATACGGGCAGGCTTTTGATTAGGGTTGCAGCCGTATTTCAGTTCGAGTTCGTTTGCCATTTTATTAATTACAAATTACGAGTTACTAATTACAAATTGATAGCGACAAAATTACTAAAAAAAGACTAGCTTGCCTAAAGTTACGCTACAAAATAGTAGCATATAATTAGTATTTGGCTATTTCCGGCGAATTAAAATACCTATAAATGATGATTGTATTTCAGCAAAATATTCCGTTCCTTTGCAGTCTCTAATATAAATAGGTATGATGGATAATTTACAAAAATATAAGCCAACTGATAAGATGATTGATCTCATCAGCGATAATTATTCTTTGTTGCAAGTGATGAGTCGTTTTGGGCTTTCGTTGGGGTTCGGTGACAAGACAGTCAAGGAGGTGTGTGAACTGAATGGAGTAGACTGCCGGACCTTTCTGATTGTAGTCAACTTTATGGCTGAAGGCTTTTCCCGGCTCGATGGAGATAAAGATGATATTTCCATACCTGCATTGATTGATTATCTGCGGCAGGCACATATTTATTTTCTGGATTTTTCTCTTCCCGCTATTCGTCGTAAATTGATCGAGGCAATCGACTGTTCGCAAGACGATGTTGCTTTTCTCATCCTTAAGTTTTTCGATGAATATACACGAGAGGTGCGTAAGCACATGGATTATGAAGAGAAAACCGTATTTAAGTATGTCGATTCATTGATTAAAGGAGTTGCTCCCAAAAACTATCAGATCAGTACATTTTCCAAGCATCACGATCAGGTAGGGGAGAAATTGACAGAACTGAAAAATATCATTATTAAATATTGCCCTGCCAAAACAAATGAAAATCTTTTGAACGCGGCTCTTTTCGACATATATGCTTGCGAAGCCGGACTGGAATCTCATTGCAAGGTTGAGGACTATATTTTTGTTCCTGCTATTCTGAATTTGGAAAGGAGGATTAGGGAAAATGAAAAATAACGAAGTAGTTCGAATAGCTATTGCAGAGACCTCTGTAATTATTCGTGGTGGGTTGACTGCTGCATTGAAGCGTCTTTCTAACGTAAAAGTACAACCAATAGAATTACTGTCTGTTGAAGCTTTGCACGATTGCGTCCGAACGCAATGTCCCGAGATGTTGATTGTCAATCCTACTTTTGGTGATTACTTTGATGTAGCTAAGTTTCGAGAAGAAATATCCGGTAAAAGAATACGTTTAATAGCGTTGGTTACTTCTTTTGTAGATGCTTCATTATTGGGTAAGTATGATGAGTCTATTTCGATATTCGATGATTTGGAAACTCTTTCTAAGAAAATTGCAGGTTTATTGAATGTGGTTTCCGAAGAAGAAGAGATGGATAATCAGGATACGCTTAGCCAGCGGGAAAAGGAAATCGTCATCTGTGTGGTGAAGGGAATGACAAATAAGGAAATAGCGGAAAAGCTTTTTTTGTCGATTCATACAGTGATTACACACCGAAGAAATATTAGCAAAAAATTGCAAATACATAGTGCTGCCGGTTTGACTATCTATGCTATTGTAAATAAGCTGGTTGCATTGAGCGATGTGAAAGATTTATAGCCTGCGGAAGTGTTATAAAATATAAAACCGTTTGCGTACACGAAAAATATTCGTACCTTTGCAAAGCAGTTGAGAAATTGCTGTTAGTTTATAAGGTAAAAGAAAATATTAAATAAGGTATTAGATTAGACAGTTTAAGGTATTAAAAGTTTTTTAGTTTAGTTCAATAGGATAAGTTTTTAGTAGAAGGTAAAAGGATAACAATAGGTAAGACGTTTTTAGGTAAAAAGAAGATTAGTTTTCAGGAAATTTGAGGTACTATGGAAAAGCCTTTAGGCTTTTCTGATGCAGTGGCGAGTGGTTCTATAAAAAGAATTAGCTCGTTTTTTATTTATATGGGATTTAAGTCTGTGGATTGGATTAAGGTAATAAAAAACAAAATCCCGACGAAATCGCTTCGGCGGGACTCTATTTCATTTTTTACTTAAATGTGGCTACGTAATAAAATTATGACTAATTAATTCAATTCTGATACTGCAAAGATAATGCGTTTCAGAATGTGTCACAATCACCTTTATGAGGTATATTCTGTAGCTATTCTCACTATTTATGGTTAGTAGCAGGTGTTTTCTCTACTTTTTTCCACTCTTTAGTCTCGAAATCGTATGTTTTTATGATTCTTGCAGGGCATCCGGCACATATTGAATAGGGTGGGACGGAATGACTGACTACACTTCCGGCGGCCACTACGCAATGTTTCCCTAAAGTTACTCCCGGTAGAATGACCGAATTGGCACCTACCCATACATCATCTTCGATGACAACAGGCAGTGTGCTGACACCTTGTTCGTCAATCATCTTTTCTGCATCCTGATAATTATGGTTGAGTCCTGTGACCGTTACATTCTGTGCCAGGTTGACATGATTGCCAATATTAACCGGACCTATGATTGTGTTTCTCAATCCGATGCGTGTATAATCTCCGATTGTCAAGTCGCCAACTGCATTATTCAGACAAGAGAAGTCTTCGACAACAGAATATTTACCCAAAGAGAATCGGTTGAAAGGAGGGAGGTCTTTGCGTACACTCCGATAGATGACAGAACCCTTTCCGCGTTTCAGGTATATGAAATCGAAGAGCCGTATCCACCAATTAGGGCGAGTTTTAACGGGGTGCATGATAAAACGATGTACAGCCTGTTTTAAGCCGGGGTTTTCTTTAATTCGCTGTTTAAGTGTTTTCTTCTCCATATTGAATGTTTTTTCTTCTTTTTGTCCTCTACCAGATAATCAGGAATTGCCAGGCTATAAGTGATTAATAGACCGAAAAGTGCAATCCACCATCCGAATGATAAGGTCCAATTATATACGGTAATCAACGAAGTCCAAATACTTACGAAGATACATAATTTAAGTGGAGAAGGCGTTAATTGTTGTACGATCCGGTTGCAGAAACTCCAGTTTCCTTCAAATATGGAAGGGAGTAAGTAGGAAGTTGTTTTCCGGATACGTTTACGGTAAGGACAGGCGGGTGCGGACTGGCAATAAACAATCACATCCGGCAAGTAGTCAATGTATATATTCTGTCGGAATAATTTTCGTTCGATATTAGTCTTAGAACTTTTCATGTTCTTTTGCAGCCATTTTAGGTCGATTGCCATATTAGTTCCCAATAAATTGGATGACAGTCCGAATTGTGTATTGCCGGCTCTACAGAGGCTGTTTTTTATTTCCTCACGTATAGCCCGGAAGCGATTACGGATGCCTTTGCGGTTTTCTACTATCGTATGTAGTTGGATGGCTTGTACACCGGCATCATAGGCATTATATATCTTATTCAGGAATTGCGGAGATAAAGCGCATGCTGTATTGGACAGGAAGAGAACCAGATCATATCGTTCCTGATCTAAACTGTTGATTGCCTGATATAGATCGCTGTATGTGATAAACTCGTACTCTTCTTCTTTATACACATCCGGAAGAATACTTCCCTCCGGAACGAGAATGGCACAACCATATTCCTTTTGAGCCTTCGGGTAGGTGATATGTTTGAAATGTGAGGCTATGGCCATCACAAAGAGGTATAGGAGCAAAAGCCCTGTACAGAAGAATACCAGATCATCTATTATGTAGATATAAGAGTCTATCATCTGGAAGGAGATTATACGTTCTCTTTTTGAATGAATGCAGTAACTGTTTTCAGAATAATCTTTATATCCAACCAGAAAGAGAATGTCTTTGCATAGGTGATATCCAATTGCTTGCGTTCTTCAGCAGAAAGTTTACCGGCTTCGCCTCTTTTCTCTACCTGCCATAAACCGGTCAATCCGGCCGGACCCATGAAACGGTCGATGTGTTCATCGCTTGTCAGCAACTCGGCTTCATAGAGTGGGAGAGGGCGGTTGCCTACTATTGACATATCCCCTTTTAAAATATTAATAAGCTGGGGTAACTCGTCAATACTATATTTACGTATAATACGTCCAATCTTAGTTATTCGAGGGTCATTTTCCAGCTTAACGAAAGCATTGCTTTTTTCCTTGGACTTCTTGTTTATGTAGTCTTCTTCGGAGATTACGAAATCGTCAGATATCAAGAGGATTTCTTCTTCATCGATTTCTTCATTCACTTCCGCTTCCGGTTCTTCTCCCCAAATATCCTCATCTTCCTGCTGATATTGGTTAAGGGCATTGAAATCCTTTAAATGCTTGTCTGCATCAGTATACATCGAACGGAATTTAAGAAAGTCGAATATCTGATAATTACTTCCTACGCGCTTGGATTTGTAGATAATAGGACCCTTACTTTCTATCCGGATAGCTAGTGCAGTAAATATTAAGAGAGGAGAAAGACATAATATCGCCATTCCTGAAAAGAAAATATCAAAGGTTCTTTTCCATAAAGGCAGGCGGAAAGCATTTATATTTTGTGCTTTAAGTTGAAGTGCCTTTATTTTCTGATCTTTTCTTCGTTTAAGGAAAGTTGATAAATCTTTTAAAGCCTCCTGGCTTGTTTCATATTTTATCGTATTGTTGATACCGGCTTTAAGGTATTCGGATGCTTCTTCCTTAGATAAGGAGTCGATAACGAGTACCATATAAAGCCCCGGATACTTTTTATGCATGTATTGGATATCTGCAATATCTTTGGATATGTTCACTTGTTCGAAAAATAGAGCTGCGTCATATTTTTCGCGTATTTTCTCCAATACTTTGACAGCTTTGCTACAATTGGGTGCAGCATAGAATACCCCAATACTTAGTCGGGAGAGTAGTTCTATTGTTTTGCTATCTCTGCCTATATAAACAAAATATTGCATGTGTAGAAGACCCGGTATTAGTCAATAATCTTTTTGATTCGGATTTTGAGTTCCAAAGGGTTGAATGGTTTCAGGATATAGTCTTCTGCTCCTTCTTCCAATAGTCTGATTCTTTCCGTTGTACTTTCCTCACTGGATAACATAACGATAGGAATTGACTTGAATAATTCATTGTTCTTCATGTATCTTAAGAATTCATCCCCCATCATGAGAGGCATACGAATGTCTGAAATAATGAGGTCAGGTACATTGCCTTCATTAAGCCATTCTATTGCTTTGATGGGATCTTCCAAATAGGTAAAATCATACTCTTTTCCTAGATACACACCGGCCACTTTTCCGATTGTCGATTTATCGTCGACTAGTAATATTTTTTTCTTCATACGAATAGACCTTTCTATCGCTTGCTTTGTTATTTGATTTATAGATTAAGATTGTTGTCACATAATATTTGTGATACACTGCAAATATAGATATTATTTTAGAATAATCCCCAATCAGGAGAGTAAAATTCGTGATATATCTTTTTTTTCTATTAATTGCAACTTACAGCATCTTAATGAAAAAACACGGATTCCATAAAAACTGGAATCCGTGTTAAAGATTAATTGTTAGGCTTATTTATATACTCTTGATGAATCAAAAGTTTTCCACCATTCTTCATTCTTAGTACCGCCACTGGTCACCCAACTTTCGAATAACGAGTAAGCTGATTTGATATTCACATATTCCAAAGGCCATTTGAAGTCTGTCGGAACCATGATTCCCCATGCCAGGTTATCTTTGCTGATGTAATATCTCTTGCGGGAAGTAGAACTATCGTCGTTGTTGCCTCCGAACAAGTCGGTATTTGCCAACTTAGTTGGTTGATAACCGACAATATGAATCTCCTTACGCTGGTTTCTGTTTCCTTCTACGAAAATGAAAACATTCAGTTTATTGATATTAAGCTCATCCACAGAGATAGGATTGCTGAACTTTATAGTGAAACTGATATTTTTAGGACTCGTATTGGCAGAGTGACCTGCAATCGTATTGATCTGTTCGTAACGGTCTCTTCCCAATGCTTTGTGAGCATCGTCAAATAATGGAATAACCGCATAGTCCTGTCCGTTCTCAATCAGATTACTATTCACATTGAAACCTTTAAAAAGAGAGTTGTCACTGAATTCCACCGGCTGCGTAATGGCACTGGCAGGAACACCGTCCAGCATGATAGCAGCTCCAATACTCTTGGTAGCTCCGGCAGCCGATAAATCAAGACTTAACGTGAACTCTTCTGCCTTATTGCTCTTATTGATGGAGATCTTTCTTTCCTTGATAATCAGAACAAGGTCGTTCATATCGTAATCCCCATATAAAGGCCATTGGTCTTCAAACAGATAAGCATAATTGCGATTATCATCCATGATGATCGGGAACTTAGGATCTTCAGGATCTCCTCCTTCATTTCCACCATTTTTAATTCCTGTACAAACATCGATGATGACTTTAGAGTCTCCCATTTTGGTGAAGTATGGGCCATTCAGTACATGGAAGTTTTCCCACCATTGGTTCTTTTCAACGTGGCTATCACATTCAATAACCAAATTTCCATCATATGTGAAACCTTGTCCGGTGATAACCGGTGATTTTATCATAGAAGTATTTTCGCCTTTTCCATAAAACTTGGCATAACCGGGAGGTATGCTGATACTTGTCGTAGCATCCAGCATAGAACCATCACTTAAATTTACTGTTCCATTAACAAACTCCATTTTAGGAGCTTTCAAATATCCTTGAGTAAAGTTAAACGTCGCTCCGTTGGCATAGAAAGAAGTCGTTGCTTCCATGCTACAAGCGTTGTTGACAGTCGTATTGGTGAGACTGATGGTTGTAAACTTCATGATGTTGTTGTTGGTAGCAACAGCGTCGGAATTTGCAATTAATTTCTCTCCATAAATCTCTCCGTTATTTTCCAAAGAGAAATTAGACGGCAGATTTAATTCTCCTTCCAAACTGATTTTATTGTCATTTACAATTTTCGTATTGGAATTGATTGAGATATTCTTGCTGGTTATGGTTCCTTTGTTGTAGAGTGTTGCACCGGAATGTAGTGTCATTGTGTTCGCTACAGTCAGTGCACCCCAGTTTCTTAATGCAGCAGGCGCTCCATTGGTGAATGATATATCCTCTGCATTCACTTCTCCCTTTTCCATAATGGTCAACATGGAGTTTCTAATGAACGTCATGGTTCCTGATGCTTCAATTTTAGCATTATTCATCACAATGATTTCAATACCGTTTTGGAATTGGAATGTTGCGGGAATCGTCCATTTAGCATCTACATAAACTTTGGTTGCAATTTCACCGTCATAACCGTCAAACTTGAATGTGCCGGCATAGTCAGAGGTGATTTTGTAAGAAGCATCACGCAGCAAAGTGGTTCCTGACATTTCAGTCACTTCTTTTGCATTAGCAGGTATGGAATAGTAATCCGGCTTTTCAAATGAAAGGCCTCTTGTAGCAGCGGCACGACTCATCAACGCTCTATTTTGTGCAGTAGATCCTGCATAATAGAGTTTACAGGTAATATTATCGCTGTTTTCCGGCACATCGAACTGATATACCTGTTCACGTCCTCTAGGGTCGGTTTGCTTCACATAAATACCCTTTTGAGTTGGCAGCAGACTGACAGCGGTTGTAAATTTAAAGTTGTTTTCTTTATTAGCTGTCCTTGCAGCGAGCACGGAAGCGCTTTCATTAGTCAAAGGATCTTCTGCATATATTTCAACTAAATAAGCAAATAGTCCTCCTTCTTCATCTTTCACTTCGACCGAGACATTTTTAGTGGTTATCATGTTCCAATCGATATCATCGGGAGCAGCAAAGCCATCTCCCATCGGGTTAGGTGTTTCGTAAGACGGATCATAGAGATCCTTTCCAGAGTCAACACAACTAGACATAGTACCTGCCATCGCTATTGCAATGATGGGTACAAATTGAATTGTTTTCTTCATCATAATGTATTATTGCTTGATTGTTTGTAACCAAATCCATCACAAAAATAACTGCATATCTTTTATTGGAAATGTTTTTTCTGTTATTTTATGGAGTGAAAACAACTATACTTCCGTTTTGGTTCTTCTTTGGCTCTTTTAGGTTTGATTCGGTCTTGATGATGATGAAGAGAAATCCCCTGATTTTCACTTTTATACAACTGTTTAAAATGAAAATCAGGGGGTTACAATAGATGGATTTAACTTAAGACTTGGTGATTTCTCCTATTAAGCAGGAGTTCATTTTATATCGGATATCCTTGTTGGGTAATCCATGTCCCAATAAAAACATGAGCTTTGTTATGGCACATTCGGGGGTACTGTCATATCCACTGATTACACCTGCTTCCAGAAGATGCATTCCTGTTTCGTAACGTCCCATTTCTACTGCTCCGGAGGCACATTGTGTAATGTTGACAATGATAATTCCACGATCGGTAGCTTCCTTTAGTTGGCGGATGAACCATTCTTTTTGCGGAGCATTTCCCGAACCGAAGGTTTTCATGACAACCGCTTTCAATCCCGGAACATGAAGCAGAGAAGTCACGATACTCTCTTGAATGCCCGGAAAAAGCGTTAGAATAACTACATTGGTGTCAAACAGGTAATGCGGCTTTAACGGTTTTGTCGGGTCTGGTTTTCGAATGAGATTAGGCTCATATTTAATGTGGATACCTACCCGTGCCAATGGCGGATAATTGAAAGAGCGGAAAGCATTGAAATTCTCCGCATTGATTTTGGTGGTACGGTTGCCACGCATCAAATGATTCTCAAAGAAAATACAAACCTCCGGAACAATGGCTGTACCATCCGGATTTTTAGCTGCTGCAATTTCGATGGCTGTGATGAGGTTTTCCTTTCCGTCTGTGCGCAAAGTCCCGATCGGGAGCTGGGAACCTGTGAGGATGACAGGTTTGCTTAGATTTTCGAGCATGAAACTTAGTGCAGAGGCAGTGTAAGCCATTGTGTCTGTTCCGTGAAGGATGACGAAACCATCGAAATAATCATAATTGTAATTGATGATCTTTACCAGTTTTGCCCAGTAAGCAGGTTCCATGTCCGAAGAGTCGAGAGGGGGATCGAATTGGTAGGAGGAAATGCGGTAGTTGAATCTTTTCAGTTCGGGGACGTGCTTAAGCAAATGATCGAAGTTGAAATTTTCTAAGGCACCTGTTTCCGGATTCTCTATCATTCCGATAGTCCCACCCGTGTAAATTAACAAAACGGAAGGAGTTTCTGCTCTCATAATTGTTGAATTACTGTTAAAACATTGGCAAAGATACGGATTAAATGCGAATAATGAGTGCTAAACGACGAATTATATAAAGTTGGAAGGACAAGACTATAAAAAATATCTATGTTGCATTTTTGCGATATGTAGTATGAAAAAATGTCCCCATCTTTGGGGCAGGTTGGACGAAGTGTCCGGCTTTAAATAAAAAACGAAAGAGAAAATGAAAAATGACCGGTATTTTCCGTTAGAAATCTGTTTTTGGGCAGGCGACAATTTGAGCGTCATGATGTATCAGATAGGGGGAGTGCAACTTGTAGGGATTTATGTGTTGTTGCTGTATCTGTGTGCAAAGAATGACTACAGCAAATCAGTGGTTAATAGTATGCAAAAACCAGTGGAAAAAAGTGCAGTGGAAAAAAACTCTGAAACGCCGATGGATAAAGGGCAAAAACCGAATGAAACTCAAGAGAGTAGAGTAGAAGAGAAATATTACTACTGTTGTAAACAACAGCAGCAATATTGGCGAGGAAAGGAAGACTGCTGCTGTTGTTGTTCGGACTTCGGATTCGGTGAATGACAGGGGCAACGAGATTGTCAGCCCACGCCTCGATCCTGTTCAGTCCACGTCTTGTTTTTGTTCAGCTCACGGCTTGTCTCTGCTCGTCCCACGGGTGAAGTACGGCCTCCCCACGGCTTGCAGAAATAGCCCCACGGTTTGCGGAAATAGCCCTGCGGCCTGCGGAAATTTTCATCCGAGGCTCTTACTTCAGGGCTTCTTTCAGTCTGGTAATCGCCTTTTCCGGGTCTTTTTCTTCTTCGAGCAGAGTGACGAACTTACTGCCGATGATAGCTCCGGAAGCGTGTTCGCAAGCTGCTTGGAATGTTGCTTTATTGGAGATACCAAATCCCACCATCAACGGATTGTTCAGATGCATACCTTCAATCTTTTTGAAGTAAGCCCGTTTTTGTTCGTTGAAATCTTGTTGCGCTCCGGTGGTTGCTGCTGATGAAACCATATAAATAAATCCGTCGGTATGTGTATCTATCTCGCGTACCCGTTCTTCGCTGGTTTCCGGTGTGATGAGCATAATCACTCTGATGTTATAGCGTTCGGCAATGATACGATAATGTTCTTGGTAATCACGGAAAGGGAGATCAGGGATAATGACGCCGTCGATACCACATTCCACACATTTACGGCAGAAATTCTCAAATCCGAATTGCATGATTGGGTTTAAATATCCCATAAGCACAAGTGGGATTTTTACGTCCTTGCGAATATCCCGTAATTGTTCAAAAAGAAGTTTTAGAGACATACCATTGCGCAATGCCTGCGTAGCGGCATTCTGAATAACAATGCCATCTGCCATCGGATCACTGAAAGGAATGCCGACTTCAATCATACTCACTCCGTGCTTTTCGAGCGTGCGGATTACATCAGCGGTACCATCCAAAGTAGGAGTACCGGCACAAAAATAAATAGAAAGTATGTCTTTCTTGTTGCTATTGAAAAGTTGATTAATTCTATTCATGACGTTGGAATTTTTAGATTATGATTTTAATTCGTTTAAAAATGTCCGGATACGCTCCGGATCCTTTTCTCCCGGTTTCAATTCAAAACGGCTGTTGAGATCGTATCCGGCAAGCCGGGGATGTTTAAACTCTTTCAGGGCATTGGCACTGTATGAGTTAATGCCTCCGCTCAATAGGAAGGGTACATGTCCATTGTACATATCCAGGATACTCCAGTCGAATTGATTTCCCGAACCACCATATTGTTCGCATTTGGTATCGAACAGAAAAAGATCACAGACTTTTTCGTAGTCATATACCTTTCTCAAATCTTTGGGACGGTCTACTGAAAAAGCCTTGATGATTTTCAATCCAGTGGAATGTAAGGACCGGCAGTATTCGGGCGATTCATTTCCGTGGAGCTGTACATAATTCAGTCCGAAACGATCAGCATACATGCTGATTATCTGCTTGTCTTCGTTGACGAAAACTCCGACACGTCGGGCATGAATGGGCAAGTAAGCCGGAAGCTCGTAGACATATCGGGGAGATTTAGGATAGAAGATGAATCCCAGCATATCTATGCCTTCGATAGACTCTACGTCCTGTATGTTTTCAGCTTCACGCATACCGCATACTTTGATAATTTTTCCGTTAATCATAGGGCTGTCCGTTTTGAATAATTAGTTTATTGGATTGCTTGCAGGAAATTCTGTAAAGTTTCTCCCGGTTGCTGTGTTTTCATAAATGTTTCACCGATCAGGAATCCACGGAATCCGGCTGCCCGAAGTCGGTTTACTATTTCCGGATCGGAGATGCCGCTTTCGGATACCAATACAGCATCTTGGGGAAGCTGTCCGGCCAAGCGGAAAGAGTTTTCTACATCAGTGAAGAAAGTACCCAGATTACGATTGTTGATTCCTACCATATCTATTTTCTTGTCGATGTATATTAATTCCTCGGAGCTATGAATCTCCAGAAGAACTTCCAGACCTAGTTCATGAGCTTTTTCTGCAAGTTCATTACATTTCTCCGGTTCTAATGCGGCTGCGATAAGAAGTACGGCATCGGCACCGACAATTTTGGCTTGATAAAGCTGGTATTCGTCAATGATGAAGTCCTTCCTAAGAATGGGGATCTCTACCAAAGGGCGTGCAGTGCGGATGTCCTTCAGGCTTCCTCCGAAAAATTTCTCGTCGGTGAGGATGGAAAGGGCAGAAGCTCCTGCTGCTGCATAGGAGGGAACAATTTCTTCCGGGCATGCTTCTTCCTTTATCCATCCTTTGGATGGAGACCGACGCTTGAATTCAGCGATAATACCCGATGCAGATGAGGCTAATGCCTGCTTCATAGAACGAGAGGTCGGAACTTCGCTGATACCTTCCTGTAATTGCTCGATGGAGATAGCCTGCTTTTGCAGGTCAACTTCAAATCGTTTGTTTGCTATAATCTCTGATAATATATCTTTCATTGATGTGGGATTATTAATTGTAAATGATGGATTTGCAAAAATAAAACATTAACTGTTCAATTCAATGAATTTTTTTAGGGTAGCTAATGCGCGTCCACTTTCCAATGACTCTTTGGAGAGAGCAATACATTCTTCAATAGTCTTCTCCGGACAAATCACATGGATGGCGAAAGCTGAATTGACTACCACTACATTTTTTTGAGCTTCTGTAGCCGTGTTATTCATGATCTGGTCGAAAATCTTAGCTGCATCTTCCGGTGTTTGTCCACCATCCAGGTCAGTTTCCTTATAGCGGGAGAATCCGAGACTCTCGGGAGCGTAAATCTTTTCATGATCGCTGGTCGCCACTTTAAACTCATTTGTCAGAGAGATTTCGTCATATCCGTCGAGACTATGAACAACGGCAAATTTCGTCTTGCTTTCCTGATAAGTATAGGTATAGAGGCGAAGTAACGGGAGGTTGTAAACTCCTAAAAGCTGATAGGCCGGTAATACCGGATTAACCAACGGACCGAGCATATTAAAGAAAGTGCGCACTGCCAATCCTTTACGAACCGGAGCAACTGCCTTTAATGCCGGATTGAATAAAGGAGCATGCAGATAGGCAAGATTACATTTCTCCATGCTACGGCGCAGTTGATCGACGTTACTGGTGAACTTTACACCGTGTTGCTCCATTACATTACTGGCACCGCTGACTGATGTTGCTCCGTAATTACCATGTTTCACAACCGGGAAACCGGCTCCGGCAACAGTAAAACAGGAAGCTGTAGAAATATTAAATGTATTTTTTCCATCACCTCCGGTTCCTACGATATCTATCGGAGCAAATTCACTTAAATCAACCGGAATACGCATTTCAAGCAATGCATCGCGGAAACCGCATAATTCTTCCACAGAGATATTACGCATCAGAAAGACGGTAATTAAAGAGGCTACCTGTACATCATTATATTTTCCTTGTGCGATGTTCTGTAAAATGGTGCGAGCCTCATCGCGTCCCAAATATTGATGTTCGAAAAGTTTGTATAGAATCTGTTTCATAAGTTTAATCGTTTAAGAAGTTTTTAATAATTTCTTTTCCTTGCGGAGTTAATACTGATTCGGGATGGAACTGAATACCATGTACATTGTAGGTCTTATGGCGGATTGCCATGATTTGTCCTTCCTGACTTTCTGCCGTTATTTCCAGGCAATCGGGAAAACCTTCCCGGCTGACTACCCAGGAATGGTATCTTCCAACAGGGATTTCTTTTCCCAACCCTTCAAAAAGCAAATCCTGGTGAAGGATGGTAATCGGAGTCTGTACCCCATGATATACTTCTTTGAGATTTTCCAGACGTGCTCCGAAAGCTTCGCCGATGGCTTGATGACCGAGGCAGACACCCAGAATGCTTTTGGTCGGAGCATATCTTTTAATAATAGGTAATAGCAGTCCGGCCTCTTCGGGTATGCCCGGTCCGGGAGACAGGATGATTTTATCAAATCGGTCTACTTCATCAAGCTCTATCTGGTCGTTGCGAACTACTTCTACATCTGTAGCCCCTAATTCTTTCACTGCGTGCAGTAGGTTATAAGTGAAAGAGTCGTAGTTATCTAAAAGTAATATTTTCATTTTTATTGTCATTGTAAAATGGTTGTTCAAATACTATCTCTGCTTTCAATTTTTTAATTTGACAGCTAAATCAATCGCCTTTTTCAGTGCTCCCAGTTTGTTGTTCACCTCTTGCAGTTCATATTCATCCTGACTGCGTGCTACAATACCTCCTCCGGCTTGGAACCAGAGTTCATTGTTGCGGCTTACAAAAGTACGGATAGTGATAGCCTGATTTAATTCGCCGTTCAATCCGATAAAACCGATACAGCCACCATAGGCTCCACGATTATGTGGTTCGATTTCGCTGATTAACTGCATAGCGCGTACTTTGGGAGCACCGCTTAATGTGCCGGCAGGAAACGTATCAATAAACGTTTTTATTTTATCTGCACCCTCATTCAACATACCGCTGACACGGCTTACCAGGTGAATGACATGACTATAATATTGTGGTTCCTTATAGAATAGTACGCGTACATCATGACAATTACGGGAAAGGTCGTTTCTGGCAAGATCAACCAGCATGACATGCTCTGCATTTTCTTTAGGGTCAGCCAATAAAGCTTCTGTCAGTTCCCGGTCTTTTACTACATCTCCGGTACGGCGGGTAGTTCCGGCAATCGGATCGATGTAAGCACGACCATCTTCGATTTTGCAATGTGTTTCCGGTGAAGAACCGAAGATGCGGTATCCTCCGAAATCGAAGTAGAAAAGATAAGGAGAAGGATTGATGCTGCGGAGTGCGCGGTACACTTTGAAATCATCTCCGGCATAAGGTTGGATAAATCTTCTGGAAAGTACGATTTGGAAAACATCTCCACGCATACAGTGCGCGATTCCTTTGCGGACATTGGCTTTATGCTCCTCGTCGGTGATAGGGCTGGTAACGGGACCTGTTACAGAGAAGTTGTAAGAAGCATAATTCCGGTTTTCGATGGCTGCTTCCAGTTCCGGTAAGCCGCTTTCTTCTCCTTCGGACAACATTTCAACGAGTGTCAATTCATTTTTGAAATGATTGAAAACAATGACGTACTTATATAATATGTATAGCAAATCCGGAGCGTCATTTTGCTCATCGTGACTTTCTTTCACCGGGATGTGCTCGAAGTATTTCACAGCGTTGAACGTCGTGTATCCGTAAAGTCCACATACATTCTTATTATCCCCGGTCACCTGGAATTGATTGATAAACCGGTTCATGGCCTTTTCTACATGGAAGGTTTTTGTCAGGGGGTCTTCCGTGCGGCTGTTATCGGGATAGTTGGCAGTGACAATGCCGCCGTTTATACCGATACTTGCCAGGGGACAGAGGGCTATAAATGACAAGGAATTTTCTCCGGCATGATAGTCGGAACTTTCCATTAATGCAGATTGCGGATACATGTCGCGCACTTTCAGGTAAATGCTGACAGGAGTATGCATATCTCCGAGCACTTGTTTGCTATGAGTTGTATAATTAAATGTTTTCATTTCTATAATTGCTTGATTATTGATTACGAATGATGGTTTACTAATTACTTATTGCTGTTCATTAAACGATAAATA
The DNA here is from genome assembly GCF_040913205.1 of Bacteroides sp. MSSM.1001136sp1_RTP21357st2_D2_RTP21359_211015. Classification (NCBI taxonomy): domain Bacteria; kingdom Pseudomonadati; phylum Bacteroidota; class Bacteroidia; order Bacteroidales; family Bacteroidaceae; genus Bacteroides; species Bacteroides sp. MSSM.1001136sp1_RTP21357st2_D2_RTP21359_211015. Next base: position 84,016 of record NZ_JBDFVF010000001.1, read on the forward strand.
GGTTTCAATATCTTTGTCTCCTCGTCCTGAAACAGTCAATACAACGATATCTTCCGGTTTGAACTTCAATTTTCTCAAAGCTCCTAATGCATGGGCGGATTCCAGTGCAGGGATAATACCTTCGAGTTTAGTCAGTTCGTAAGCGGCTTCTATTGCTTCGTCGTCATTGATTGCCAAAACGTTGGCACGTCTTTGTGCGGCAAGATTGGCGTGTATCGGACCAATGCCCGGATAATCCAGTCCGGCGGAAATCGAGTAAGGCTCTTCAATCTGTCCGTCTTCGTTTTGGATGACGTAAGTACGCGCTCCGTGGATAATTCCCATTTTACCGAGTTGGATGGTGGCGGCGGTCATTCCGGTTTCTATTCCTTTACCTCCGGCTTCCGCCAGAATGATGCCTACCCGTTCATCATTGATATAATGATAAATCGTTCCGGCAGCATTACTTCCTCCTCCAACGCAGGCTATCAGATAATCCGGATAGTCACGTCCTTCTTTTTCTTGCAGTTGTTTTTTTATTTCTTCGCTGATAACAGATTGCAGGCGTGCCACCATATCAGGATAAGGATGAGGGCCTACGGTAGAGCCGATAATATAATAAGTGTCGGCAGGATGGCAACACCAGTCGCGGATCGCTTCGTTGGTTGCGTCTTTCAAGGTCATGTTTCCGGAAGTAACGGGAATAACGGTAGCTCCCAGCATTTTCATTTTCTCCACATTGATATGTTGGCGTTCTACATCCGTCTTTCCCATATAAACGATACATTCCATATCCATCAACGCACATACGGTAGCTGTTGCTACTCCATGTTGTCCGGCTCCGGTTTCGGCGATGATGCGTTTCTTTCCCATGCGGCGTGCCAGCAAGATTTGTCCGATGGTGTTGTTGATTTTGTGTGCACCGGTATGATTCAGGTCTTCCCGTTTCAGATACAACTTGCAACCATACTTTTCGGAAAGGCGTTTTGCCAGATAGAGTGGGGAAGGGCGTCCTACGTAGTCGCGTAATAATTGCTCAAATTCCTTTTTAAACTCTTCGCTTTCAATCACTTCGAGGTACTTGTTTGTCAGTTCCTCAACACATTTGTGGAGGATTTCCGGTACATAAGCACCACCGAATTCTCCGTAATAGCCATCCTGGTCAACTAAAAAACTTTTCATAATCCTATCTATTTTTTATGTTATTATCTAAATCTGTTCGAAAATGGGCAAATAAAAAGAGCCCTGTCGCAAGTTGCGACAGGGCTCTTTCAAATCTGTTATATCTTTAATGAGGTATATACATACGAGCACTGCTCCCTTACGACTGTCGGAGTTGTAACGGGTGCCACCACCAATATGTATTTACTAACATTGTTCTCATTGTCTTTTGTAATTTTATGGGGGCAAATATAGACACTTTGTTTGAAACAGCAAACAAAAAATGACTTTTTTTCTCTTTTGCCTTCATTTTTCTGATATAGAACAATTTTCAACCTGAACTGTTCTTATAAATATTGAATATTTAAACAAAAACAATTATGAAACAGAGAAAAGTTTTAGTAGGTATCGCTATTGCCATTTTCATTATATTATTATTGTATTGGTTATTGGTAGCAGAGGATATGAAACCCTGGTTGTCGGCTATGGTTCCTTCCGTGGCACAACAATTCTTCGCTTGATTCTGACAGGGTTCGGATAAATCATATATCTTTGCAAGGATAGTGACTAATAACCAAAATAATAACAATAGACTAAGATATGGAAAATTTTATTTTTCAAAATCCCGTGAAACTGATAATGGGAAAAGGGATGATTGCTCGGTTGGCTAAAGAAATACCGTCCGACAAGCGTATTATGATTACTTTTGGCGGTGGAAGCGTGAAGAAAAACGGAGTGTACGATCAGGTAAAGGAAGCATTGAAGAATCATTTTACAGTAGAATTCTGGGGAATCGAACCCAATCCTGCCATTGAAACTCTCCGTAAAGCTATTGCTTTGGGAAAAGAAGAGAAAGTAGATTATCTGCTGGCTGTTGGTGGTGGTTCCGTTATTGACGGTACGAAATTGATTTCCGCAGGAATCCTGTATGATGGTGATGCCTGGGATTTAGTACTTGCCGGACGTCCAGTCACTCATACTGTACCTCTTGCCACTGTATTGACTTTGCCCGCTACCGGTTCGGAGATGAATAACGGGGCAGTTATTTCCCGTCGTGAAACAAAAGAGAAATATCCTTTTTATGCTAACTATCCAATCTTCTCTATTCTTGACCCGGAAGTAACTTTTACCTTGCCTCCTCATCAGGTGGCCTGTGGTTTGGCTGATACCTTTGTTCATGTGATGGAGCAATATATGACTACTCCCGGGCAGAGCCGCATTATGGATCGTTGGGCGGAAGGCATTTTACAAACTTTGGTAGAAATAGCTCCGAAAATCCGTGAAAACCAGCATGATTATCAACTGATGGCTGATTTTATGCTTTCGGCTACAATGGCATTGAATGGATTTATTGCTATGGGAGTGTCGCAAGACTGGGCAACTCACATGATTGGTCATGAAATTACTGCTTTGCACGGATTGACACATGGTCATACGTTAGCCATTGTTCTTCCTGCCACTTTACAGGTGCTTCATGAAGAAAAAGGAGATAAACTTTTGCAGTATGGTGAAAGAGTCTGGGGAATTACTTCCGGTACGCGAGAAGAACGGATTGATGAAGCGATTTGTCATACCGAAGAGTTCTTTCGTTCGCTTGGGCTGACTACACGTTTGCATGAAGAGAACATCGGACAGGATACTATTCTGGAAATCGAACGCCGATTCAATGAACGTGGTGCTAAATATGGAGAGAATGGAAATGTAACGGGTGCTGTTGCCCGCAGGATATTAGAGACTGCACTTTAAGCATACTCTTACATTAAAAATATAGGATAAAGAGGATATTGGAACATACTTTTCACAATATCCTCTTTTCTTTTTATTATTTCTCAATTTTCTCTGACCTTGGAATTCTGAACCAGAAGCGAGAGCCTTCTCCTTCTTTAGATTCCACTCCGATAACCCCGCCCAGTCTTTCTACTATGACACGGCAGATGGCTAGTCCGAGTCCTGTCCCTTTAATAAAGGAGTTCAGTTTGACGAAGCGCTCAAACACTTTATCTATCTTGTCAGCAGGAATTCCGATACCTGTATCTTTTACATAAAAGTATATTTCATCTTTGGCTTCTTCAATCCGGTATCCCATTTCGATAGAACCTTTAGGGGTGAATTTCAAAGCATTATTTGTAAAGTTGATGATAACCTGTGATAGACGTATGCGGTCGGTATACATCATGCATTGATCTGCTTTCTCTGTGAATAAGATTTGAATGTCTGGGGAAGAATTCTTTTCTTGCATTTGTCTGCAAATACCTTCCATCAATTCGTTGATATCAGTCTGTGCAAATGTGAATTCCATAGTACCGGCTTCAATTTTAGAAAGATCGAGGATGTCGTCTATTAGTTGCAATAATAAGATATTGTTGCTGGAGATGATTTTTACAAATTCTTTTCTCTCTTCCTCTTCCTCCGTTTGGCAAACCATTTCGGAGAATCCTACAATCGCATTTAGCGGGGTTCGTATTTCATGGCTCATATTAGCGAGAAAGGCAGATTTGAGCCGATTGGATTCTTCGGCTTTTTCCTTTGCTTCCTGCAGCATTTTGTCCATCTTTAATTTTTCAGTGATGTTTTCAAAACGAAGTAATCCTCCAATAATTTCAGTTTCCTTTTCATCGCCGAATACAGGTGTTGCGGTCACTTCAAAATCTACATTGTCTACTCTGATGGTATGCCGGATAATTTTGCCCTGTTCGATAGCTTTCTTGAAAGCACATTGTCCACACGGTTCATTACGAAGTGCACTGGTCTGATAGCAAATTTTTCCCGGTATGTATCGTCTGCCTTTTACTAGGCTGGCTATTTGTCTTGTTTCCTCCCATTGTACCCGGTAATTTTTATCAATATAGATAAGGCCGAAGTCGATACTTTTTAGAGCTAGTTTTTGCTTCTTCAATGCTTTTTCCAGTTCTTCCTTGGCGGCAACTAATTCTCTTTCATAATTCTTGAGTTGTGTGATATCCCACCGGGTTGCCAACAGCCATTTCTTTTCTCCTTCCCATGAAATAATAGATTTAACGGCAATAGTATCATGGGTGATTCCATCGGGAGTGGTGTATTTCTCTTCTTTGCGATATACTTTGCCTGCTTGTATGAGTTCTTTGTCGATATGCCGGTATTTTTCACCTCTTTCTTCTCCATAAATTTCATAATCAGTATGTCCGATGGCTTCTTCACTGCTAATGCCGGATTGAGCGGCTGATTCTTTATTCCAGTAATAGTATCGGAAATCGTTTGTTATATCTTTTACAAAGATGGGGAAAGGAAGGTTATCGAGAATATCAAAGGAGAAACGGTAGGAATGATTGGTCTTTTTAATCGTTTTTTGTAATTTACGGATTCTATATAGTAAGATGCTGATGACAAGGAGCAAAATAACTACTAGTAAATAATTATAACCCCAATGAACTTCGTTAATCCAATAATTTAACAAATAATTGTTTGCCATAAAATGTTTGATATAAATGAGGTGTAAAGATATGAATTGTTCTTTAACTTTCAAAAAATAATACATAAATATATTGTCTTTCAACATTATATTGTGAGACTGTAATTATATGCGATGAAGAAATAGTGGAGGTATGGTGTCTTGTAGTTCTTGTATGGTATCATATTTTGCTTGATTTCGAGTCTTTTTTCAGAAAGAAAATGTATTAAAATATTAAATGATGTCTCATGAACTAAAATCATTTCTAGTTTGTTTTAATAACGCTGGAGTATTTTCTATTTTTGTTCACCTAAATAAGTTTTGATAGAGTCAAAATAAAACAATCATTTAATTACGTATGCTAATAACCATTATTATTCTCGTTCTTTCGGCTGTCTTTTTCGTGAACGGCAAGGTTCGTTCGGATATTGTGGCACTGTGTGCACTGATAGCCTTACTTATTTTTCAGATATTAACTCCTGATGAAGCACTTTCCGGTTTTTCTAATTCGGTAGTCATTATGATGATCGGATTGTTTGTAGTGGGAGGGGCTATCTTTCAAACGGGATTGGCAAAGATGATTAGTTCCCGTATTCTTAAACTTGCGGGAACCAGTGAGATCCGGTTATTTCTGTTGGTGATGTTGGTGACTTCGGCCATTGGTGCGTTTGTCAGTAACACAGGAACGGTGGCACTGATGCTTCCTATTGTTGTCAGTCTGGCAATGAGTGCCGGTATGAATCCGAGCAGGCTGTTGATGCCGTTGGCTTTTGCAAGTAGTATGGGAGGTATGATGACTTTAATCGGTACTCCGCCGAACCTTGTGATACAAAATACGTTGACTTCTGCCGGACTTGAACCGCTTTCCTTCTTCTCTTTCCTGCCTGTCGGCATTGTCTGTGTGATTGTCGGTACGCTGGTATTGATGCCACTTAGCAAATGGTTTCTTTCTAAAAAAGGCCAGAAAGATGATAATAAACGTTCGGGTAAGTCACTGAAACAGTTGGTAAATGAATATGGGCTTTCTAGCAATCTGTTTCGTTTGCAGGTAATAAAAGATTCCCGGCTTTTGGGCAAGACGATTATTGACTTGGATATTCGTCGCAAATATGGTTTGAATATCATGGAAGTGCGTCGTGGTGATGCATCGCAACATCGTTTTCTGAAAACGATTACCCAGAAGTTTGCTGCACCGGACACGATGTTGCAAGCCGAGGATATTTTGTATGTGACAGGAGAATTTGATAAGGTACAGCTTTTTGCAGAAGATTTCCTGCTAGAGATTTTAGGTGACCATGCAACGGAAGAAACTCAAAGCGCAACTAACTCTCTGGATTTTTATGACATCGGTATTGCTGAAATAGTGTTGATGCCAGCTTCTAATTTGATAAACCAAACAATTAAGGAAGCCGGTTTTCGTGATAAGTTTAATGTGAACGTATTAGGAATCCGTCGTAAAAAGGAATACTTGTTGCAGGATTTGGGAAATGAGCGGATTCATAGTGGTGATGTGCTTCTGGTTCAGGGAACGTGGAATAATATAGCTCGTCTTAGCAAGGAAGATTCTGATTGGGTTGTTTTGGGACAACCTTTGGCGGAAGCGGCTAAAGTTACATTAGATTATAAAGCTCCGGTAGCGGCTGCTATTATGGTATTAATGGTAGTAATGATGGTATTCGATTTTATTCCGGTTGCTCCGGTTACAGCCGTTATGATAGCGGGTATATTGATGGTATTAACCGGATGTTTCCGTAATGTAGAAGCAGCTTATAAAACGATCAACTGGGAGAGTATTGTATTGATTGCAGCTATGCTTCCTATGTCTCTGGCATTGGAGAAAACGGGAGCTTCGGAATACATTTCCAATACGCTGGTTAACGGCTTGGGATCATACGGACCTGTTGCGTTGATGGCAGGTATTTACTTTACGACTTCGTTGATGACGATGTTTATCAGCAATACAGCTACGGCTGTCTTACTCGCACCGATTGCTCTGCAAAGTGCCATACAGATCGGAGTAAGTCCGGTTCCCTTCTTGTTTGCTGTGACGGTAGGTGCAAGTATGTGTTTCGCTTCTCCATTCTCTACACCGCCTAACGCCCTGGTGATGCCTGCCGGTCAATATACTTTTATGGATTATGTAAAAGTAGGATTGCCGTTGCAGATTATTATGGGAATCGTGATGATTTTTGTATTACCATTGATTTTCCCCTTTTAGTTTTTAATTTTTATCCTTTTAATAAGGAGATGAAAGAGCTCGGTATTTTGTAGTTGTAGTGCTTTGTAACACTGGATCTTTGTCGTTTAATTGAGAGTTGCATAGAATCTGCAACTCTTTTTTTTGATTGCATATTGCATATTTGTACTTCTAAGCTTTTAATATTCAATAATGTAATAGGTCGTTTTTTATTGGGAGTAATTAAAGCCTTATCTTTTAAAAGATGTTAACCGTAGGTCGAAAAATACAACTTTATCCGTTTCTTATTTGTAAATACAACTATCTTTGTACATTCATTGCTGATTGTTGATTCGTAATGATTTTTATTTTTTGTGCAAATAAAGCAAACTTAAGTATTTAAAGATTATGAAACAAAGCATTGTAAAAATCTTCACTTTTTCGTTGTTAGTATCTTCTATCAGTTTTATTAGTTGCGTTGATAATGAGAAAAATCTGTTTAATGCAGATCAACTGAAACAAATTTACGAAGAAACTTTTCCTGTAAAAAACATCGACTCTGATGGTGATTGGACAATGTCACGAAGTGTAACGGCACATGTGTCAATCAATGGGGATCAAGGAGTAGATTATAAGATACAGATATTTGATGCCGATCCATTAAGCCCGGAAAGTACAGCAAAACTCTTAGCGGAAGGAACTGCCACTCAAAGTATGACTTTGGATGTGGTGATGGATTGCGCAACATCTCTTGATAAAGTGTTTGTTGCGCGTATAGATGAACACAAACGTTATCTGGTCCAACCGACAGCGATTGAAAATGGTACAGTGACAGCGCACTTTGGAGACAAAGGTACGCCAACACGTTCTATATCACGAGCTGTGACGACTAGTATACCAGTCATGGAAGCTCCTTATACAGCCGATTTTATTAGTGCTAAAAAGGCAATTTCTACTGTCATTCAGGCTAATTGGGATCTTTCTGCAAAGTCTGGCTGGGGTGGAAGTTATGGTCAATTTCCTGTTTTTACAGAAAGTGAGCGTTGGTTTAAGATTCAGGAAGGAACTTTTAAAGCTGGATTTAGTGCAACTGGAAATAGAGATGGAGAAATAAGTGCTGTGAAAGTAATCGTTCCTCAAGGAAGCACATGGGTTATAGAGAATAGTAATCAATTTTCTGATATTACAGAAATTATCGTTGAGAATGGTGGAAAGATAGAGATTGCTAAAAATGGGAGTCTGATATTAACGCGGGCTTCTTATATAACTGTGATGCAGGGAGGAAGTATTGTTGGTGACAGAGGTATTCAGATAACAAATAGTTCGGCTGGGCGTACAAACTATAATGCGGGTACGATTGATTGTGACTTTTTGAAAATTGATGGAAGTGGAAACGGAGTTGATTTTGTGAATTATGGAACACTTAAACTGAATTCTTATAATGCTTCTACAAATGGTACGACATTGATAAATCATGGAACCATTGAAGTCGAAAATATAGATGGCAACAATAATACTAATATTAAAAACGGTTGTTATCTGAAAGCTGGAAAATTACAATTTGGTACGCTTGTTATGGGAAATACTTCCGAAGCTATTTGCAAAGAATTGACGGGTAATGGAAATGATAATAATATCGTGATGGAAGCACAATCCATGTTGACTTGTACGGGCAAAGCTAATTTATTCAGAACAGTTACCGGTCCGACACAAGGAACTGCCTTATTAAGAATTCACGAAATAGATAATACTTCCGGTCTGGCTCAATCTGCTTCTAAAGTAAGTAATAATATCATTTGTGAAATAACAGATCAAACATATAAAGGCGAAGCACATTATAACTGGTCTCCTTTTGCATGGCTAGTAAATAAGGGATTACAGCAAGGTGCTACCTATTGTAATCCGGGCAAAGCAGAATTTATACTTCCTGCTGACGGTGACTGTGTTAAAGAAGGGTATAACTCTGATGAAAAACCGGATGATGTAGAAATTCGATATGCAGTTTATTCTTATGCTTTCGAAGATAACTATCCGAAAGCAGGAGATTACGATTTCAATGATATTGTGTTGAATGTAACTTTGCCTGCAGCCGGTAATGATGTGAAAGAACTAAAATATAAAATTGACCTTCGGGCAGTTGGTGCCGTGAAACAATTAGGTGCTGGTTTGAGAATACGAGGAATAGACAAAAATAATGTGGAAGAGATAAGTTTTGGTGCAGGCGCTGCTCAACGTACCGGCTCATTAAATTCTGGTATATTTGAAAATGCATCTTATGAAGCCAATGGCAATGAACTTGTGATTCCTTTATTTGGAGACGCACATTATGTATATGGATATACAGGAGCACAACGCCCCATGTTGAATACTGGGAATGCTAGCACTCCTCTTACAGATATATATACTCTTGAAGTGAACGTCAAACTTAAAAATGAAATATCCGTCCCTAGTGTGACAGATGGTTTAGACTTCTTCATTGCTTATCAGGGGATAGGTCAAAAGAGAACAGAAATCCATTTGACTCATTTTAATTCGGCTACGGCGAATGGACAATTGGCGGATAATGAGGTGCTTGAGGTAATCAAGGCAGTTAATAATACATGGGCTTTGTGTGTTCCTGATAAATTTGCTTATCCAACAGAAACAACAGTGATAACGAACGCATATTCTAAATTTGCAGATTGGGCACACGATCAGAGCTCAACTACTGATTGGTATAAGACAGTTAGTAGTGATAAAGTGATTCAGTACTAAAACTATTAAAGAGAAATATTGCAAACAGTTTTATTCGAAAAGAACTTGTGTGCATTGATTATGGGGAGATTGTAGGAAGTAAGTGCTGCCTTAATGCTCCCCTTTTTTATGTAATTACCCATTCGATGACAAAGTAAATACATAAAGTTTTAGAATCTCTGATTATTCTGACGATTGTTCGTGTAATCAAGGGTTTTGCTATCTCTCATGTTCTATCATTCTTCTCTATTAGCAGGAAAATCCCCATGATTTATTGAAAAACAATGCCTTTATTGCGTAAAGCACCGCATATTTACATCAAAAGCGCCGCTATATTTGTAAAAAACATAAGGATAAAGTAAGTAAAAGATGCGGATAATGTCATCAAAAGCTATGGATGAAGTAAACAAACCATTGGGATAGTGTCGCTATATCGTAAATGTTGTTAGAATTTCCTACTTTCTTTCCATTGATTTTTCTATTTGGGGCTTTGATAATGGTAAAAAGAAAAAAGTAAAAGGGAACTTTATTAGTACATGTGATGCCCGTTTGATTGTAGAAATGCTGTGCGCGTATTAAAATGTATATATATCATGCTTAATTGTAGAATAGTGAATTGAATAAAGCCCTCTACAGTGGCAGAAAAATTTTACTTCAGCCAAAGGGAGGAAAGAAGCGATCCCTGATAGATTAAGAATTACAAAGTGTCAGTAGTATCTTTTTGTAAATTCAAATTTCTCATGTTGAATGTTTTGTAACTGCAAAGATACGAAGAATGGTAACTATATTGAATGATAGTTGCTTAATATCATAGCAGGACCGAGCTCCAGAGATGTACAAATCAGGCGATTTAGGTTATTCAACCTTAATTCGCTTTTTTCTGCATCACTACTATCTGATTAAACCGTTTTTGTGACGGAGTACCAACTACAATTTCTTTTGGAGGAAATCGCTTGTCGAACTCATTAGCAGCAGATTTATCAATCTGATATATTTTATCTTCTATATAACGGCCTTTTACATTGGCTAAAGCATTATCATATAATTCACAAACATGAAGAGCAGTAGCATACATATTGTCTTCAGTGCGAATCCCTAATGTTTCGGCAGGAATGAATCCTTGTCGGAGATAATAATCCGGGTCACCACAAAGTAAAATAGCACGAAATCCCATTTCGGAAGCTAATTTTTTGGTAAGTGCAATCATTCTTCCTCCGATACCTTGCTGTTGGTATTCGGGGAGGACAGAAATGGGCCCCAGGCTCAAAACCTCATATTGGTTACCGTCATCTGCCATGATAAATGATTTGAGGCAGACAACATTACCGACAATCTTGTTATTATGTTCTGCAACAATATCGAGCTCCGGCACAAACTTAGGATGGTTACGCATAATATGAAGGAGGTAATGTTCGTCACATCCCGGAGAATAATGATTCCAGAATGCTTCCCGTGTAATGTTTTCGGTTTCATGATAATCCGAAGATTGCTCAATTCTAAGTTTTATATCCATATTGTTTCAAATATATAGTTGCACAAATATAAAGAACAAAATCCGAATACCTAACTCTTTTAAAGATGAATCTATACATTATAGCAAGATGAGACAAAAACTCCCGATACTAGTATATCCAGACTTAGTATCAGGAGTTTTTTATATATTCATTCATCGAGATTGCGGAGAATCAGGCCTGTTCATGTTTTGCGTGTACAAGCTGTCTATAATACCGTCGGACAGTCCGATGGTAGGTACAATAATTCCGGTAGCTTTTACATGAGTAGCTATCTCGAGAAATATCTCTGCAGCAGGAACAATAACATCGGCCCGGTCCGGTTTCAACTTATATTGCTTAATACGTTGTTCGGTAGAGAGGGCTTTTAATGTTTCATATATATCTTGCAGTGATTCGATGGGTAGGAGAGACGCTTTTTTGTCTTTCTTGTCCGCTAAACGAAATAACTTATTAATATTTCCTCCCGAACCGATGATGCTGATAGGGGTATATTCTGTGGCAAGCCCTATCAGGTCAGTGCGCAAAGCTTCCTTTTCTTCTTCCTTTACCATACCGCTAAGCATACGTACCGTACCTATATTATATGAACGGGAATTTTTCAGTTCACCGTTGCTGATGAGATTAATTTCCGTACTACCACCTCCTACATCTACATACAAGTAATTTTGTCCTGAAGCAAATAACTGTTCGATATGATTGTCGTAAACAATATGCGCCTCTTCCTGCCCGTCGATGATTTCTACACGGATACCCGTTTTTTTGACGATCTGCTGAACGATATCCTTGCCATTACGTGCATCACGCATGGCAGAGGTGGCACACGCACGATAGTCTACCACATCATATATCTTCATTAATTGTTTGTAGGCTTTCATCAGCCGAATCAGTTTCTTCTCTTTTTCTGTAGAGATAACCCCCACAGTAAAGGCGTCTTCTCCCAACCGTAACGGAATACGGATGAGCTGTACCTTACTCATTAATTCGGGCGCATTCTCCTCGTTTACACATTTTATCAGCAGCCGCACCGCATTAGAGCCTATATCTATTGCCGCATAATTAACTTTCTTCATACTTATCATAATGTATTCTTGTATTCGTTATATAATTTTTCTTGTGAGCGGAATGGGACACTGTTCTCTTCCCGTTCTTTTTCCCGGTTCTCGCCTGTACCATCCACAATTCTTCCTTTTGCCGTATCCCGGAATCCGTAGCAGACAATTCGTTTTAAATCTGCCTGGATTTCTTTATCATAGACCGGTGCCGCCACCTCAATACGATTATCCAGGTTGCGAGGCATCCAGTCGGCAGAACCAATGTAGTATTTTTCTTCTCCACCATTGGCGAAGATGAAAATGCGCGAATGTTCGAGATAACGGTCGATAATACCATTGATGTGTATATTCTCGCTGATACCCGGAACGCCTGTCACTAAAGAACAGTTACCGCGTACTACCAGTTCCACTTGAACACCCGCTGTTGAGGCTTCGTATAGCTTTTCAACAAGTGCACGGTCAGTAATATGATTTACTTTAGCAAGGATATAAGCCTCTTTTCCCTGTTCCTTATTTTTTATCTCTTTGTTGATAAGCGCAATGAATCGTTTACGCATATCATTGGGAGAAACGAGCAATTCTTTGAAATCAACAGGAGTATAAGGCTTTTCGATAAAATCGAATACGGCATTGACTTCCCGGACAATGGGACGGTGAGCAGTCATAATGGTATAGTCAGTATACATACGTGCATTTCCTTCATGGAAATTTCCTGTACTGATGCAGGCGATATCTCCGTGCCGAGTGCCGATATGCAGCAATTTAGAATGAATTTTCAAACCCTCTACTCCGAAAATAACATGAATCCCCGCATCCTGCATTTTCTTGCTCCAGTTGATATTAGACGCTTCATCAAAACGTGCCAACAGTTCGATAACTACTGTGACTTTTTTCCCGTTTTTGGCTGCACTGATTAAAGCCTTTATCACTTTGGAGTCTTTAGCCAAACGATAAAGCGTCATCTTGATACTTTTTACTTCTTTACTGATAGCGGCTTCTCGCAACACACGGATGAAAGTATCGAAACTATGATAAGGATAATGTAAGGAACGATCTTTCCGACGAATCAAAGTGAGCAGACTTTCCATGCCATTCAGTTCAGGCTTGAAGATAGGTTCCCAAACAGGATATTTCAGTTCATGATGACCGCAAACCGGAAATTTCATCAAATCCTTGAAATTGTGATAGCGTCCTCCGGCTACACGCGTGTCATTCTTATCCACGTTCAGGCGGCCGGTCAACTTTTTCAGCAAGTCTTTAGGAATTTGTTCGTCATAGACGAAACGGATCGGTTCCCCTTTCTTCCGGCTTTTCACACCTTTGGAAATCTTCTGAAGTACCCCTGTTCGCAGATCACTGTCAATTTCCATTTCGGCGTCTTTAGTGAATTTGAAAGTGTACGCCTCATAATCTGTGTACTTCATGCCAACAAAAATCATCGGCAAACAATAGCGGATCACGTCATCAAGAAACATGAGATATGTTTTTCCATCCGAATCAGGTAATTGAATAAAACGGCCGAAGTCTCCGGTCGGCAGTTCAATCACTGCATAGTCTTTCTCCTTTATCTTTCCCGTTTCATCTTTGCGCAGCAGACGGATGGCAAGGTAAATATCCTCATCTGTCTGATCGTCCAGCGGGCGGGTTCCATTGAGGAAAAGCGGATTGGTAGAACCATTCAGTTTGTTGCGATAGAAAGAAGTGACGAATGCTTTCTGTTCGTCCGTCATTTCCGCATCTTTGATGACGTAGATATTCTCTTTCTTCAATTCCTCCATAATGGAAGCGAATATCTCCTCAAACTGCTTGTAGTAACGATTGTGCAGCTTTCCTATTTGTTTCAGAGTGCAGGCGGCGGTTTCTTGTTCTGCTTGTATGTTTTTATCGGCATATTCTACGATCCGGTTCAGAGTCGCTACACGGACACGGAAGAATTCATCCAGGTTATTTGAATAGATGCCAAGAAAAGTGAGTCGTTCCAGCAGTGGCACTTCTGGACGGGCGGCTTCTAGCAGAATACGTTGGTTGAAGTACATCCAACTGATGTCACGCTCTACATAAGGGTATTTCTTTTTTATTTCGCTTTGTTTCATTGTGAAAAAGGAACTGTTTAAAATTTCTGCAAAAATATCAATGTGAGATGTAATCGTCATAACGATATTATTACGAACTTATTACAATGTTTATTTGTTATTTTTATATATCAGTAGAAACACTTATATTCGCAAAAGTATTGGAACAGACTCGGTTAAAAAATATAGAATTTATGAAAACAATGAATTATTCCCTTATTCGCATTCTCTTCGCACTTGTGATTGGATTGGTACTCGTGATTTGGCCCAATGCGGCTGCCAGTTATATTGTCATTACGGTAGGTGTTGCCTTCTTGATTCCCGGTGTTATCAGCCTTTTTGGCTATTTCGGCCGGAAAAGACCGGAAGGTGAAGCAGCTCCCCGTTTTCCGATAGAAGGAATCGGTAGCTTATTATTCGGACTTTGGTTGATTGTGATGCCTGAATTCTTTGCAGATGTCCTGATGTTTTTATTGGGATTTATCCTGATTATGGGAGGAGTGCAACAGATTGCTTCTTTGTCGATGGCTCGTCGGTGGATGCCCGTTCCGGGAGCTTTTTATCTGATTCCTTCGCTGATTCTTATTGCGGGTATTATCGCTTTGTTCAATCCGACAGGAGCGCGTAATACTGCATTTATAATTATTGGTATCAGCAGTTTGGTTTATTCTCTTTCCGAATTGATAAACTGGTTCAAGTTTGCCCGTCGCCGCCCGAAGGCTCCGGTTATGCATGACGATGATGATATTGAAGACGCAAAGATTATCGAATAAAAAAAAGAAGAGGACTGCTTCACAGCACCCCTCCCCGCAAACTTAAAACAACCAACAAAAGAAATAGATAATTTTTTTTCTATCTCACAAATAACAGTTCCCTGTATTTTGGAAGCGTCCACATCTGATTGTCAACAATCAGTTCCAACTTGTCGATGTGATAACGGATTTCTTCCAGTGCCGGGACAATCGTGTCGTGGTAGGCAATGGCTTTTTCCCGTTCGCTTTCTATCTTGTTTGCAACCTTACGAGCCTCAATCATTGCATCTACATGCTCCTTGATGAAAGCTGTACGGTCGGCAATCTCTTCAATAAGCTCCAGGTTCTTAGCAGACAATTTCGCTGCCTTTTCTGCTGGGAAAAGAGATTGCATCTTATAGACATTATTAATTAAGTCCGTCTGGTATTGAGTGGCAACCGGAATGATATGATTCATTGCCAAGTCACCCAATACACGTGCCTCAATCTGAATCTTCTTCGTATAAGTTTCCCATTTCACCTCGTTACGGGCTTCCAGTTCTTTCTTGGTCATTACACCGGTAGCTTCGAACATGGCAATTGTTTCCGGTTTCAGGTAATTGTCGAAGATAACAGGAACACTGGTTTCGCAATCCAGTCCACGACGGGCAGCTTCTTTCTTCCATTCGTCACTGTAACCGTTACCGTCGAAATGAATGGCTTTACATTCTTTGATATATCCGCGGATGATTTCAAGAATGGCGGAAACTTTGGGTTCTCCCTTTTCAATCAACGCATCCACGTCCTTTTTAAACTTCACCAATTGATTTGCTACGGCCGAGTTCAATGCAATCATGGCAGAAGCACAGTTTGCTTCGGAACCTACGGCACGGAACTCAAAGCGGTTGCCTGTGAAAGCAAATGGAGAAGTACGGTTACGGTCTGTATTATCGATCAGTAATTCAGGAATCTGCGGAATATCCAACTTCATTCCCTGTTTACCGCTAAGGCTGATTAAATCATCTTTCGTACTGTTTTCGATATGATCCAATACCTGCGACAACTGTTTTCCAAGGAAAGAGGAGATAATTGCAGGAGGTGCCTCATTCGCTCCCAGACGGTGGGCGTTGGTAGCACTGGAGATAGAAGCTTTCAGTAGTCCGTTATGATGATAAACTGCCATCAATGTATTGACAACGAATGTAACAAAACGTAGATTGTCTTCCGGAGTCTTACCCGGTCCCATTAATAAGATACCTGTATCAGTGCCCAAAGACCAGTTGTTGTGTTTACCCGATCCGTTGACACCCTTGAATGGCTTTTCATGAAGTAGTACACGGAAACCATGACGGCGGCTTACCTTACGCATTAATGACATAATCAGTAAGTTATG
Organism: Bacteroides sp. MSSM.1001136sp1_RTP21357st2_D2_RTP21359_211015; assembly: GCF_040913205.1. Classification (NCBI taxonomy): domain Bacteria; kingdom Pseudomonadati; phylum Bacteroidota; class Bacteroidia; order Bacteroidales; family Bacteroidaceae; genus Bacteroides; species Bacteroides sp. MSSM.1001136sp1_RTP21357st2_D2_RTP21359_211015. The sequence continues at coordinate 100,254 of NZ_JBDFVF010000001.1, forward strand.
GTCATTAGCAAGGTTACACTCTTCAAAGATAGGAGCCAACTCGAATTGGTTCGGGGCAACCTCGTTGTGACGAGTCTTAACAGGAATACCTAATTTTAACGCTTCAATTTCAAGGTCCTTCATGAAAGCGGCTACGCGGGTGGGGATAGCACCGAAGTAGTGATCCTCCAACTGTTGGTTTTTGGCACTGTCATGTCCCATCAAAGTACGACCGGTCATTAGTAAGTCCGGACGTGCGGCATACAATCCTTCGTCTACCAGGAAGTATTCCTGTTCCCATCCTAAGTAAGCAACTACTTTTTTCACTTCCGGATTAAAATACTGACATACGGCTACGGCTGCTTTATCTACAGCACGCAATGCCTTCAGTAAGGGAGCTTTATAGTCAAGAGCTTCACCGGTATATGCGATAAATACAGTCGGGATGCAAAGTGTATCATCCACGATGAAAGCAGGTGACGAGGGGTCCCATGCGCTGTATCCGCGAGCTTCGAATGTATTACGGATACCGCCATTCGGGAAAGAAGAAGCATCCGGCTCCTGCTGTACGAGCAGTTTACCTGTAAATTCTTCCATCATACCACCTTTGCCGTCATGTTCAACGAAGGCATCGTGCTTTTCTGCCGTACCCTCGGTCAGCGGTGCAAACCAGTGCGTGTAATGAGTGACACCCATTTCGATAGCCCATTTCTTCATGCCGGCAGCTACCTCGTCGGCAATGCTGCGATCTAGCGGAGCACCATTGTCAATTGCATCAATCAGTGCATTGTATACCTTACTGGGAAGGTATTTGAACATCTTTTCCTTGTTGAATACATACTTGCCGAAGTATTCCGAAGGACGTTCGGCAGGTGTTGCTACCTCAACAGCCTTTTTCTTGAAAGCTGTCTCTACTACTCTGAATCTAAGTTTTGACATAATACCTAATTTGATTTGTTGTTAAATATGTTAGAGCAAATAATTTTCTCTGTGTGGTTCCCGGGAAGGCGGTCAGGCCCGCCCGGGATAAATCTTTTTAATCTATATAGCCTAATTCACTTACTGATGAGTAGACTTACTTTTAATTATAAGTAACTTAGTTGTAAGCAGATTCACCGTGTTCGTAAATGTCAAGACCTTCTTCTTCGACACGTGCCGGAACGCGAAGTCCGTGAATCTTATCAAGCGTTTTGAAAATGATGAATCCCATGCCTGCTGCCCATGCACTTACTACCAATGCTCCGAATAGTTGTGCACCGAGGAATCCGAAACCGTATCCATAGAATAAACCTTCACTGGTAGAGAACAAACCTGTGAGAATCGTTCCTAAAAAACCACACACACCATGTACGGAAGATGCACCTACCGGATCGTCTATCTTTAAAACCTTGTCAATGAAGTCAACGGAGAATATCATTACGACACCACATATCGCACCTATCAAGGCTGCTCCTGCGGGAGATACTGCGTCACATCCTGCTGTGATACCTACCAGACCTGCCAAGATACCATTCAGTGTCAATGACAGGGATGGTTTTCCATATTTCATCCAGCTCACCAACAGAGCAAAGAAACCACCGGCACAAGCAGCCAGGTTCGTTGTCAGGAATACGTGGGAAATAGCGATTGCGTCGGCTTCGGTTGCTGCTGCCAATTGAGAACCGGGGTTGAATCCGAACCATCCGAACCAAAGAATGAATACCCCCAGTGCAGCAATAGTCAGGCTATGGCCTGGGATAGCTTTTGATTTGCCGTCTTTACCATATTTACCGATACGGGGACCAAGAATGGCAGCACCTACCGAAGCAATCCATCCACCTACAGAGTGAACGACTGTAGAACCGGCAAAGTCATGGAATGTAGTGCCGAAGTGACTCATCATGAAAGAACCTTCTTCACCGTTCATCAGCCAGCCTCCGCCCCATGTCCAGTGACCGGATATCGGATAAATCAGTACACTGATAAAGATGGTGTAGACTATATACATGGAGAATTTTGTTCGTTCTGCCATGGCTCCTGATACAATTGTAGCTGCTGTCGCACAGAATACGGTTTGGAATATGAGGAATCCTTCGGTTGGCAAACCATTATTAATGAAAGAAAGGTCGCAGAAGTGAGGCATTCCGATGAATCCGCCTGCGCCGAACATCAATCCGAAACCGATAAACCAGTATAGTAAAGAGCCGAACATGAAGTCTACAAAGTTCTTCATCAGAATGTTGGCAGTATTTTTCACTCTGGTAAAACCTGCTTCTACTAATGCAAATCCCGGCTGCATGAAGAATACGAGCATTGCTGCAAGCAACATCCATACAGTATTTAATCCAAGAGCTAATTCACCAACCGTATCGGGAGCTGCTGATGCTTCTTCGGCAGGAGCTGCAACGACTTCGGTAATTGTTTCTGTAACTGCTGCAACTGTATCGGCAGCGGCTGCGTTTTGTGCCGACATATCAGTAGTAAAACAGCACAAAATGAATATAGTAGTGGCTATCCACAACTTTATGAAGCTATGGCTTTTATATTTTGTATCCATAATAATTATCTTATTTTATACCTATTATTTATTAGTGATGTTGTAAACCTCTTTATAAACGTTATAATCCGCAAGGAAACCTGGGAGCGGCACCTTGCCGCTGCCGATTAACGTTCTTGTTCTGCATTGTAGAGGGCTATGTCACCACGTTCGGCAGTGCGTATCCGGATAGCGTCTTCGATAGGAATGACGAAAATACGTCCGTCACCGATTTCTCCGGTCTGTGCAGCTTTGATGATAGCCTGCACTGTTTTCTCGGTATTTTTGTCGCGTACGACAATAGAGATCAAAATTCGTTCAATGGTGCTGGTGTCATATACTACGCCACGGTAGATACGTCCTTGCCGTGCTTTTCCAATACCTCTTACATCGTAATAAGAGAACCATTCGATGTCCGCTTCGAGTAGGGCGTCTTTTACGTCCTCGAATTTGGTTTTACGGATAATAGCTTCAATCTTTTTCATATACCTTAAATATTAGTGTTGACCTGTAAAAGAAAGAGGTATAGGGTGTGGCAGCCATAGTAGGTTACCATACAACAAACCGATAAAATCTAAACTCTAACTACCTGATCCCTATACGCTCTTTGATATTCTATATTCTCTCTCTTAAAAACTTAATCCGAATGCGAAGTAGGCTCCTTCTGTCCGTGGATTGACAGATACCTTGGCAAATGCCGGAACGGAGAAGGAATCTGTGATTTTGATATCCTTGGAAGCTCCGAGACTTACGTCTGATACGCAGAACCCACTTGTATAGCCATTGTAGAAAGTTGTCTCCCAAGGAACCATACCTAAATCTACTGTCCAGTCGAGACCTCCCAATTTGAATGGTGCGCTAAGTGCGAGGTAAGAAGAATAAGCCCTTTTGCCATTTTCTTTCACGCCGTCGGCACCTGCAAAATTTGTATACCAGTTGACTGCCAGTGGTCCGAAGTCATATCCGACTTGTGCTTCAAATACATGAGCCGTTGAATGAGCTCCGTATTTAAAATACTTGTTAGTTGCAAAGATCGTTTCTCCATCATCGTCTATGCCAGTTTCTACTTGGGTATTAAACCAATAATCCGTCACTGAAACGCTAAAACCGCCTATCGAATAACCAAGAGTTAAATCGAACTCTTTTGTGTCCGTCGATTCGAATCCTACCGATCCCCATGCTCCGAGTGAGAAACCTTTGTAAGAGATTTCCAGTGAGGGTTGAACGCTCACTCCGCCTAAATCCTGGCCGCGCCAGATGTAACCACTTACCAGATCTGCTCCAACGGAAGCTTCTACCTTATCTTGTGCCATCATTGTAGACGGGACAAGCCCTGACAGTAATAATGCTACTGTTATTACCCTCATTTTTTTGTTAATCGTCGTTTTCATCGTCTTTTTACCTTTAATAGTTAGAAAAATGTGGATGTACGGTCCATGTATATATAGTAGCGCGCGAAATACTATCAAGTAAATTGAAAAATCACTGGTTATGAATAGACTAGGAGAAGTTATTCAAAATTCTTATAGCCAGTTTTTTATTCTTCTCATCGCTTCGATACAGTCGTTGCGTTCACCAAATGCAGTTAGCCGGATATATCCTTCACCGCTTGGTCCGAAGCCTACACCGGGGGTACCGACCACATTGGCTTCATACAACATCTGTTCGAAGAATCGCCATGACGAAAGCCCGTTCGGAGTTTTCACCCATAAGTAGGGAGCGTTGACTCCTCCATACACTTTCAGTCCTGCGGCTTCCAATCCCTCTTTCATAATTTGGGCGTTGGTCATATAATAGTCGATTGTTTCTTTAATCTGTATTTTGCCTTCTGCACTGTAAACGGCTTCTGCAGCCCGTTGGGTAATGTAAGAAGTACCGTTGAACTTGGTGCACTGGCGGCGGTTCCACAATCTGTTGAGCGGTATGCGGTCGCCTTCCAGAGTGGCGGCGGTGAGTTCTTTCGGAACCACGGTATATCCGCAGCGTACTCCGGTAAATCCTGCCGTTTTTGAAAAACTACGGAATTCGATCGCACACTTTTTAGCTCCCTTAATCTCATAGATAGAGTGGGGGACATTTTCGTCCTGGATATATGCTTCATAAGCGGCATCGAACAGAATCAATGTATCGTTTGCCAATGCATAGTCCACCCATTTCTTCAGTTCCGGTTTGGTTAAGGTTGTTCCTGTCGGGTTGTTCGGATAGCAGAGATAAACAATGTCTATCCGTTTGTCTGGAATTTCCGGAATAAAGTTGTTCTCACTTGTGCAAGGCATATAAGTAACATTACTCCATTTGCCCGTCTCTTCTTCCAACACTCCGGCGCGTCCGCACATGACATTGCTGTCTATATAAACCGGATAGATGGGATCTGTAACACCTACGCTATTGTCATGGCGAAGAATATCGCCTATATTTCCGGTATCGCTTTTGGCACCGTCACTGACAAATATCTCGGACGCCGAGAAGTGAATCCCACGTGGAATAAAGTCATTTTTTATAATTGCTTCAATCAGAAAATCATATCCCTGTTCAGGACCATATCCGCGGAATGTATCCTTGCTGGCCAGCTCTTCTACCGCTTTGTGCATGGCTTCGATACACGCTTTCGGAAGCGGTTGGGTGACATCACCGATACCCAACCGGATAATATCCTGTTTAGGATGTGTTATCTTGAAGGTATTTACCTTTTTCGCTATGTCCGAGAATAAATAGCTTCCCGGTAACTTCAAAAAATGTTCGTTTACTAATGCCATCTTGTTATTGTTTTAAGTTCTGCAAAATCTAATACTCAATACCTGATACTTAATACTTTTTTAATACTTATCCTCAATCTCCCCATCGAAAACTTTGGTTGCCGGTCCGGTCATTAATATATGCCCGGAGATTTCATCCCATTCAATGGTGACTGTCCCTCCATCCATGATTACATCGCTTTTTCTTCCTGTAAGTCCGTTGATGAAGGCGGCTACTGCTGTGGCGCAAGCACCTGTCCCGCAAGCTTGAGTGATTCCCGATCCTCTTTCCCACACCCTCATCCGTATGGTGTCTTTGCTGACAATCTGTGCAAACTCCACATTGGTTCTGTCGGGAAAAAGAGGATGATTCTCCAGTTCAGGACCGATTTCCGGTAAATTAATCTGGGTGATGTCCTCAACAAATGTGACGAGATGCGGATTACCCATTGATACTTTGGTCGACCGGAAAGGATACTTTCCTCCCCACTGAATCTCTTCTGTTTCCAACGGGCTACCCATGTCTACGGTGACTGCACTAACTGTTTTTCCCTCTACATGCAGTTTCAGGATTTTTATTCCTGATCGTGTATCCAGCGTAATTTCTGTTTTGTCAGTCAAGCCGTATTCATATACATATTTGCCTACACAACGGCTTCCGTTACCGCACATCATAGCTTCCGAACCGTCCGCATTGAAAATGCGCATGCTGAAATCCGCTTTATCAGAGACACCAATCAATATAAGTCCATCACTTCCGATTCCTGTATGAAACTTGCTCCATTCGATTGCCTTCTTTGCAGGGTCGGCTATCGGATATTGGCTTGTGTCTACATATATGTAGTCATTTCCCGCTCCATGCATTTTTGTGAACTTAATCTTTGTTGTCATTTTGATTTATATTTGTTGATTGTTGTAACCTTTTGTTTTATTACGATGCAAAGATATGACTTTTTGCTTTATATTTTACTAAAAAGTATATCTAATATCTATTTATTTTCTTCAAACTTATAATCGCTTTATATACGGCCACATTTAGTTATAATTTGAAATTATACCTGTTTATATATTAATAAACTGTTATTTGGATGAATTGTTTTGCATATTCTTCCATAATATATGAAAAATATTTAGCCTTGATAATCAGTGAAATCAGCTATAAAAACAAGAAATATATCCTTTTCCTTTTGACGATATGAAAGTGAAAACCCCTATTTATCTATCATATTGCTCACCGGATATGCTGAAGAACCTTTTTCTGTATTCATTGTTTTAGCACTATCATTAATATAAAAACGTAGAGATATGAATATAGAGAAACAATTAGAAACAGCAGTTAAGACCAACCATTTGGTGTTGGTAGTATTTTATGCCGACTGGTCACCTCATTATGAGTGGATAGGTCCTGTGCTTCGGACTTACGAAAAGAGAACTGTAGAATTGATAAGAGTGAATGCTGAAGAAAATAGAACAATAGCCGATGCGCATAATGTAGAAACAGTGCCCGCCTTTCTTTTATTGCATAAGGGACATGAATTATGGAGACAGGTAGGAGAGCTTACGGTAGGAGAGCTGAAAGAGGTATTAGATGATTTCCAGTAAATCGTTTGTAATCTTTTATTGGCATATATGAAAATGACCCTTTCTTTTTCAGATGAAAAAATGAGTGTTCTTAATATGCTGGTATTTAGTTTGTTATAAAAGCTCATTTTTCCTTTAAAAGAAACGGGTGGTTCCTTTTAAAGGAACCACCCGTTCGACACCGAGAAACATCCTGTTTCTTTTAAAGGAACGAGCTGTTTCTTTAAAGACGGATATTAAAATAGTTTACTTTGTAATGATTTTATCTTATTGATGTTTTTTCAGTTCTTCTTGTAAGATGACTGGTTCGTTGGTGGTAATGAAATCTACTTTCTGTTCGATCAGCGATTTCATATCTTCCACTTCGTCCACAGTCCACACATTTACTTTCAAGCCGAGTTCATGAGCTTCTTTGATCCATTCGGGGTGTTTCTTAATCACTCCCATGTGATAATCAAGACCGGCAGCACCGAGTTCCTTTAATTCTTTGGGAGACAGTTCCCCGTTAAGGTAAAATACCGGAGTACCGGCAGGAGCCAGGCGGATAAACTCTTTCATGGCATGCAGGGAGAACGTGATATATTCCATGCGGTTTTCCAGTCCCATTTTCTTCACCATGGCAAGGATTCCCTGTACGGCTTTGGTTTCACGTTTCTTGTTACTATGTGCTTTCAGTTCGAGAATCAGTCGGGTATTACAGTTTTGCCCGGCTTCCAGATATTGTTCCAGGCTGGGTAAGTTTTCTCCGTTGGATAATTTAAGTCCGGTCAGTGCGTCACCTTTGGAATACTCCATCGGTCTCATCTTGTATACGGGATCATGGTTGACCACCAACTTGTTATCCTTAGCGATCCATACGTCAAATTCTGAACCGTAACAACCGATGGAATCTGCTTTTAGAAGTGATGAAATACTGTTTTGTGATGATCCCGGAGTTTTCCAGAATCCACGGTGGGCTATCACTTTTGTCTGTGCCTGCATACAGCAAGCAACCATTAGAAGGGCAGAAGCCATCATCATTTTTTTTAAATTCATTTGTTTGGTCTTTTAAAAGTTTGATAGATTTAATTTGGTTTGGCCTCAAAATTATAAAAAAGAAAACGCAAATCAGACAATAATATGCTAATCTGCGTTAATCCTTGAGATTTTAAAATAGAAATGTTACAAAAGAATAACAGAAAGAGCAGATTCTGTTATTCTTATCAGTTAAGTATAGGCCTCTTCGTGTATTCCTCTCACCGCACGTCCGCTAGGCTCATTCAGATTCCTGAAAGCAATATCCCACGCCAGCGCTTCTGCTGTGGAGCAGGCCACACTGGGAACACTGGGTACGGTGCGTGCTGCACTTTCACTGGGGAAATGCTCTTCAAAGATACTGCGATAATAGTATTCTTCTTTATTTTGTGGCGTGTTGATAGGGAAGCGTTCGGCAGCATGTTCCATTTGCTGATCGCTCACAGCAGCAGCTGTGATTTCCCTCAATGTGTCAATCCATGAATATCCTACACCGTCACTGAACTGCTCTTTTTGTCTCCACGCCACACTTTCCGGTAACATCTCGGCAAAGGCTTCGCGAACAATTCGTTTCTCGATGTTTTTTCCGGGGCACATTTTAGCTTTCGGATTCAGGTTCATGGCTACGTCGAGGAATTCTTTATCAAGGAAAGGAACACGTCCTTCTACTCCCCATGCTGACAAACTTTTATTGGCGCGGAGGCAATCGTACATGTGCAACTTTGAAAGTTTACGTACTGTTTCTTCGTGGAATGCCTGTGGAGTGGGAGCCTTGTGGAAATACAGATAACCACCGAAAACTTCATCGGCGCCTTCACCGCTCAACACCATTTTGATACCCATCGATTTGATGACACGTGCCAGTAGGTACATGGGAGTGGAAGCGCGTACCGTGGTTACATCGTATGTCTCGATGAAATAAATGACATCACGCAGGGCATCCAAACCTTCCTGAACAGTATAGTTTATTTCGTGATGAACAGTACCGATATATTCAGCCACTTCACGTGCTTTAATCAAATCGGGAGCACCTTTTAGTCCGATAGCGAAGGAGTGGAGTTGAGGCCACCACGCATCACTCGCTCCGTCTGTTTCTATACGCTTTGCCGCATATTTTTTGGCAATGGCGGAGATGACAGAACTATCCAACCCGCCCGAAAGAAGCACTCCGTACGGTACGTCACTCATTAACTGGCGGTGTACAGCCTCTTCTAATGCTATTTTCACATCAACGGTTTGTGCATCATTCTCTTTTACGGTTTCATATTCTGTCCAGTCGCGCGAATACCAACGTTTCATTTTTCCCTCTTTACTATAGAAGTAATGTCCGGGGAGAAATATTTCATATTCGTCGCAAAATCCTTCAAGGGCTTTCAACTCGCTGCCGAAGTAGATTTTTCCCTCTTTATCTTTTCCTATATATAAAGGAATAACCCCTATCGGATCACGGGCAATTAGAAATTCATCCTTTTCCTCATCATAAAGAACGAAAGCAAAGATACCGCTAATATCTTCCAGAAAATGGATGCCTTTATCTTTGTAAAGGGCAAGAATTACCTCACAGTCACTTCCGGTCTGAAAGTTATATTTTCCCGCATATTTAGCGCGAATATCACGGTGATTGTAAATCTCACCGTTGACGGCGAGCACTTGTTTACGATCGGGAGAGTATAACGGCTGTCCGCCACTTTGCGGGTCGACAATGGAAAGACGTTCGTGTGCCAGGATGGCACTTCCGCCTACATAGATTCCACTCCAGTCCGGTCCGCGATGACGGATCTTCTGGGCCATTTTCAGTGCTTTATCTCTTAGCTCTTTCGTTTGAACTTTGATGTTGAGTATACCTGCTATTCCACACATAACTTTAATTTTTAGAGGGGGTAATGTAATCTGTTGATTGTTTATTCGCTATTTCTAAGAAGCTGACTAGGTATTCTTAATTCGTTCCATAATTGTTATCGTTTAGTTCCACAACTGTTTTCCTTTAGTTCCATATCTGTTATTCTTTAGTTCTACAGATATGGAACGAACCGATAATAGCAATCGAGCTTCTTGTTGTACACTGTTGCAAACCTTATTGTATTAGATAAGCATCTATTTCCGCAGCAGCCTTTCGTCCTCCTGCCATGGCGCGTACTACTAAGCTGGCACCAGTCTCGGCATCACCGGCAAGAAATACATTCTTTGCAAATTTGGGTTGTTCCGGTTTCAGGAATCCCATCGCCAATAATACCATATCAGCCTCGATGACTTCCTTCTTCCCTGTTGGTTTCATTGTGGGACGTCCGCCATCTGCTGCCGGAATCCATTCTACTTCTTCCACTTCTACACCTGTCACTTTTCCATTCTTTCCGAGGAACTGATTGGAAGCCAGGCACCAGCGGCGTGTACAACCTTCTTCATGGCTGGAAGTCGTTTTGAAGACTGCCGGCCATTGTGGCCAAGGAGTAGCCGGATTGTAGCCGACAGGAGGTTTCGGCATGATTTCGATTTGAGTGACACTGACGGCTCCCTGTCTCACACTGGTTCCGATGCAGTCGGAACCAGTGTCTCCGCCACCTATCACGAGAACCTTTTTGCCTTTGGCATTTACCAACTTGTCTTTCGGGAAAGTCTGTCCTGCCAGAATCCTATTCTGTTGTGCCAGCATTTCGAGTGCGAAATGAATCCCTTTCAGTTCACGTCCCGGAATACTCAAGTCACGTGCAGTGGGGGTTCCGGTACAGATGCAGTAAGCATCGAATCCTTCCGGTAAATGATTAACGTCTATTTCTACTCCCATCTCAAACTGTATTCCTTCTGCAGCCAATATCTTCATCCGTCGGTCAATTACATTTTTATCCAGTTTGAAATTAGGAATACCGAATCGTAATAATCCTCCGGGCGCTTCATCCTTATCGAATAAAGTAACGCTATATCCTTTTAAATTCAGCTGATTAGCCACCACCAATCCAGCAGGACCTGCACCAATCACCGCCACTTTCTTTCCGTTTCTTTCCGGCGTCTTTACTTGTATATATCCTTCACGAAAAGCCGCTTCTACGATAGCTGCTTCATTCTCGCGAATAGTCACCGGCTGATCGCAGGAAAGTTTCAACACACACGATTTCTCGCAAAGAGCAGGACAAATACGTCCTGTAAATTCAGGAAAATCGCAAGTAGACGACAATACTTCGTATGCCTCCTTCCATTTTCCCCTGTATAATGCATCCTGCCATTCCGGTTGTTTATTTCCTATCGGGCATGCCCAATGACAGAAAGGTACACCGCAATCCATACAGCGTGACGCCTGCAATTTACGGCTGTTTGTATTCAAAGTCTGTTCTACCTGACTATAGTCAGCGATTCGCTCGTTTACAGGGCGGTATCCCGCCTCTTGTCGAGGTATATTTAGAAATGCTTTAGGATCTCCCATCTTGTTATTTACTATTTGACGATTTACTATTTCTAGACTATCTTATCATTTGCTATTTGACTATTTACAGACTATACTATACATTCAAATAGTAAATTGTAAATAGTCAAATTGTAAATCTAATAGTCTCTTTGCATATCTGCAATTTTTTGTTGTAACTTTCTCATTTGTTCTTCCTGCAGTACTTTTTTGTATTCGATGGGCACTACTTGGATGAATTGATCTACGTAATGATTCCAATTGTCGAGCAGGATGCGTGCCAGTTTCGAGCCTGTGTAGAGGTAATGCTGGCGGATTAGTTCGTGCAACTCTTTCCGGTAGCTGGCTTCTTCGATGAGTGACAGTTCCACCATTTCCATGTTACAGAAATAATCGAAGTTGCCGTCTTTGTTCCATACATAAGCTACACCGCCACTCATACCGGCTGCAAAGTTACGTCCGGTTTGTCCGAGGACTACCACACGACCTCCGGTCATGTATTCGCAACAATGGTCACCCACGCCTTCTACGACGGCAACTGCGCCGGAGTTACGAACAGCGAAACGTTCTCCTACACGGCCGTTGATATATACTTCACCGCTTGTTGCGCCATAAAGCAAGGTATTACCGGCGATTGTATTTTTTTCGGCTTCGAAATTGCTGCGGATAGGAGGTAATACGGAGATACGCCCGCCGCTCAATCCTTTACCCAGGTAATCATTCGCTTCACCTTCCAGTTTAAAGTTAACTCCCGGTACGAGAAAAGCTCCGAAAGATTGACCTGCCGAACCTTTGAATTTTACATTCAGCGTATGTTCCGGCAATCCTTTGGCACCATATTTCTTGGCGATTACTCCGGAAAGCATAGCACCTATTGCACGGTCTGTATTGGCAATCGTATATTCTAAAGAAATCTCTTTCTCATGTTCGATAGCTTCCTGTGCGGCATCGATGATGGTTACATCCTTTACAGCAGAAATTCCATGATCCTGGTCGATGACATGACGGATAGCCGCACTGTTGTCAACACGTGCCAGCAATTTGGTGAAGTCGATTAAAGCATGTTTCGGATTTGGGTCATTGGCATCGGACTTGCGCTCGATTAAGTCTGTACGCCCGATGATGTCATCCATCCGGGTGAATCCCATTTCAGCCAAATGCTCGCGGACTTCCTGTGCCAGGAATGTGAAAAAGTTTACTAAATATTCACTGCGTCCATGAAAGCGTTTACGTAACTCTTCATTCTGTGTGGCAACTCCCACCGGACAAGTATTCTGATGGCATTTGCGCATCATTACACACCCTAATACAATCAATGCCGAGGTGGCGAAGCCATATTCTTCGGCACCCATTAGTGCCATTAAGATGATGTCACGTCCGGTTTTCAGTTGTCCGTCGGCTTGCAGAACTACTTGGCCACGAAGTCCGTTCAGAACCAGTGTTTGCTGTGTCTCGCTCAATCCCAATTCCGGTGAGATACCCGCATAGCGGATAGAAGAAGCCGGAGAAGCACCTGTTCCCCCTTCAGCACCAGAGATGACAATTAGGTCCGCCTTTGCTTTTGCCACACCCGCAGCAATCGTACCGACGCCGCTTTCTGCTACCAGTTTCACACTGATTTTGGCCTGTGGATTTACATTTTTCAAATCGAAGATTAATTGTGCCAAATCCTCAATCGAATAAATATCATGATGAGGCGGAGGAGAAATCAGCGAAATTCCCGGAATGGAATGACGTGTTTTCGCAATCACATCGTTCACTTTAAATCCCGGTAGTTGTCCGCCTTCACCCGGTTTGGCTCCCTGTGCTATCTTGATTTGAATTTCGTCCGCATTAACCAGATATTCTGCCGTTACACCGAAACGACCGGAAGCTACCTGCTTGATTGCACTTCGTAAAGAACTGCCATCGGGCAGCGGTTGGAAACGGGCAGCGTCTTCGCCACCTTCACCGGTATTACTGCGTCCGTGAATTTTATTCATGGCAATAGCCATTGCCTCATGAGCCTCTTTGCTGATAGAACCAAAAGACATAGCCCCCGTGACGAAACGATGCAGAATGTTTTCCACCGGTTCTACCTGATCGATTGAAATCGGATTACGACGGAATCCCAGAAAGTCACGAAGGAAAATAGGCTTCTCTTTTTCGTCTACCAGATGGGTGTACTCTTTAAATTTTTTATAACTCCCCAGTCGTGTAGCCAATTGCAGAGTGCTGATTGTTTCCGGATTCCATGCGTGCTTTTCTCCATCTTTACGGAAAGCATACAAACCGTTATTTTTTAATAACTCTTCATTTTTAATACTTTCAAATCCTTCTTTATGGAAAGCAATGGCATCTCTGGCTATTTCTTCCAGACGGATACCTCCGATCGGTGAACCGAGTCCTCCAAAATAAGCCTTGCTCAATTCTTCACTCAAACCGACAGCTTCGAAAATCTTAGCACCACGATAGGAGCGGATCGTAGAGATACCCATCTTACTCATGATTTTAAACAAGCCTTTACAGATGGATTTGATATAGTTCTTTTCAGCAGTGGTATAATCCAACTGAATATCTTTGTCTTTTACCAGTCGGTCGAGGACAGCGAATGCCATGTAAGGATTCAGGGCACTTGCTCCGAAACCCAACAATAACGCGGCGTGCATCACTTCACGTATTTCACCACTTTCTACGATCAATGCCGTTTGCACCCGTTTACCAACTGAAATCAGGTGGTGATGAACAGCGCTTACTGCCAGCAATGATGGAATGGCAGCATGGGTAATATCCACCTCACGGTCGGTCAGGACAATGTAGTTTACACCTTCCGTCACGGATTCTTCCGCCATTTTACAAAGATGGGTCAGTGCTTCCTGCAGTCCGGCTTTCCCTTTTGCAACCTCAAACAACATGGGTAGTTTGACTGTTTTGAAGCCTTTATACCGGATATTACAAAGAATATCCAGTTGGGTATTGCTTAAAATCGGATGATTCAGGCGTACCATTTTGCAATGACTTTCACTGGGCGTCAGAATATTCATACCGACTGCTCCAATGTATTCCGTCAATGACATCACCAGTTCTTCACGAAGTGGATCAATGGGCGGATTGGTTACCTGTGCAAATTGCTGACGGAAATAGTTGTAAAGCAACTGTGGTTTATCTGAAAGTACGGCGAGTGGCGTATCGTTACCCATTGAATTGATCGGTTCTGCTCCGGTGCTTGCCATCGGCATAATCAGCCTTTCGATGTCCTCTTTGGAGTAGCCGAAAGTACGAAGCATCCGGTCGTAGTTTGCTACGTGATGAGGAACTTTGCGCCCGCTTTTCAGTTCATCCAGTTCGATTCGGTTGGTAGATAGCCAGGTGCGGTAAGGCTTGGCTTCAGCCAACTGTTTTTTCAGTTCGCCGTCATAGTAGATCTCGCCTTTTTCCGTATCTACCAGCAGGATTTTGCCGGGCTGTAAGCGACCTTTTTCTTTGATGTCTCCCGGTTCGAAATCCATAACACCGACTTCCGAAGCCACTACCATCATATCGTTTTTAGTAATCAGATAACGGGCAGGGCGCAGGCCATTGCGGTCGAGCATACCTCCGGCAAATCGTCCGTCGCTGAATAGTAGTGCGGCCGGTCCGTCCCACGGTTCCATCAGGATGGAGTGGTATTCGTAGAATGATTTCAGATCCTCACTGATCGGGTTCTTCTCGTTGAAAGATTCCGGCACGAGCATAGCCATGGCATGTGGCAGGCTCAATCCTGACATCACCAGGAACTCCAGCACATTGTCCAGAGAAGCACTGTCGCTCATGCCCGGTTGTATAATCGGGCGGATTTCTTTTATATCGCCTAAAGTGGGAGTGGAGAGTACACTTTCACGGGCTTCCATCCATCCGCGGTTACCACGGATAGTATTGATTTCACCGTTGTGTGCCAGCAGACGGAACGGCTGTGCCAATCCCCATGTAGGGAATGTATTGGTACTGAAACGAGAGTGCACCAATGCCAGTCCGCTGGTAAAATAGCTATTTGTCAGGTCCGGATAATAGTTGCGCAGCTGTAATGATGAAAGCATACCTTTATATATAATGCTTTTGGTAGAGAGTGACACAACATAAAAATCGTCTTTTGCCGGAATAGATGACAATCTGACTTTATTTTCGATTCTTTTCCGGATCAGATATAACTTCCGGTCGGCAGTTTCCGTTTCCGTAAATCCGGTGATGAACACTTGTTTGATGTCCGGTTCGTTTGCCAGAGCCGATTCTCCCAGGATTTCGGGGCAGGTGGGCACATTGCGCAAATGCATCAATGTGAGTCCTTCTTTTTCAATTTCTTCAATAATAATACTTAGAATAGCTGCCTGGTCTTTTTCGTTTTTCGGTAAAAACAATAATCCTGTGCCGTACCGTCCTTTTTCGGGGACAGGAATACCTTGTAATAAAATAAACTCATGCGGAATTTGAAGCATGATACCTGCACCGTCACCGGTCTTGTTATCCGCACCCTCGGCACCGCGATGGCGCATGTTTTCTAATACCTTTAAAGCCGACTCAACAATGTCGTGTGACTTTTCTCCATGAATGTTAACCAGCATACCGACACCGCAGGCATCGTGTTCGTATGCCGCATCGTACAAGCCCATCTGTTGGGGCTGTCGTTGGTAAGGGAATCCTTCTGTTACGTTGTTAAAAAGTTCTTGTTTCTTCATTCTTACTAGCTTTATTGTATGATAATACCTGTTTGATGTATCAAATTGTTTGGCAAAGTTAATATTTTAATTTCAAAATGATAGTGAAATTTAGCTTTTGTGTGACGCGAAATGAGAATAGGAATCTTTATTCTTTTAATTTGTTATTAAAAACGGGAAATTTGCTTTTAATTTGTTAGCTTATTTATCCTTATTTGAAGCTGATTGTAATTTGTTTCTTTTTGAGCTAAAAATAATATATTATTTAACTTTTTGATGTGTTTGCAACTTTTTTATGCGTTTCTGTCAAATAAATATGCTTTTTGTTGTCTTTATGTTATTTGTAATGTGTATATTTGCAGGCGAAATAAAAATATCATAATATGTGTGGAATAGTAGGCTATATTGGTAAACGAAAAGCCTACCCTATCCTTATCAAAGGGCTGAAGCGACTGGAGTATCGTGGATATGACAGCGCGGGGGTAGCAATCATTAGTGATGACCAACAGTTAAATGTGTATAAGACGAAAGGAAAAGTCTCTGATCTTGAAAATTTCGTCACACAGAAAGATATTTCCGGTACAATCGGAATTGCCCATACCCGTTGGGCTACTCACGGGGAACCTTGTTCTGCTAACGCCCACCCTCATTACTCTTCTTCCGAAAAGCTCGCTCTCATTCATAACGGTATTATTGAAAACTACGCCGTTCTCAAAGAAAAACTTCAAGCCAAAGGCTATATTTTTAAAAGTAGTACAGATACCGAAGTCCTCGTTCAATTAATAGAATACATGAAAGTCACTAATCAGGTCAGTCTGTTGACGGCTGTTCAGTTGGCGTTAGGGGAGGTAATTGGTGCTTATGCGATTGCGATTCTTGATAAGGAGCATCCCGATGAGATTATTGCTGCCCGTAAGAGCAGTCCATTGGTAGTGGGGATTGGAGAGAATGAGTTCTTTCTTGCTTCAGATGCTACTCCGATTGTAGAATATACTGATAAAGTGGTTTATCTGGAAGACGGGGAAATAGCTGTTTTGAATCTGGGGAAGGAGTTGAAGGTAGTCAACTTGAACAATGTCGAAATGATACCTGAAATAAAGAAGGTGGAACTCAACCTCGGTCAGTTGGAAAAAGGGGGATATCCGCACTTTATGTTGAAAGAGATTTTCGAACAGCCCGATTGTATTCGTGATTGCATGCGCGGACGTATCAATGTGGAAGCTGATAATGTGGTGCTTTCTGCTGTGATAGATCACCGGGAAAAGCTGCTGAATGCCAAACGGTTTATTATTGTTGCTTGCGGAACTTCCTGGCATGCCGGACTGATCGGTAAGCATCTGATTGAGAGTTTTTGCCGCATACCGGTGGAAGTGGAGTATGCTTCCGAATTCCGCTACCGTGATCCGGTGATTGACGGGCAGGATGTGGTGATAGCAATCTCCCAGAGTGGCGAGACGGCAGATACATTGGCTGCTGTGGAATTGGCGAAAAGCCGCGGGGCATTTATATATGGCATTTGCAATGCGATCGGCTCTTCTATTCCCCGTGCCACTCATACCGGTTCATATATTCATGTGGGTCCAGAAATCGGGGTGGCTTCTACCAAAGCATTTACCGGACAGGTCACTGTATTGGCGATGTTGGCATTGACACTTGCCAAAGCGAAAGGAACCATTGACGAACAGCATTATCTTTCAATCGTACAGGAGTTAAATCATATTCCGGAAAAAATGAAAGAGGTGTTGGAATTGAATGATACTTTGGCGGAGTTATCGAAAACTTTCACTTATGCGCATAATTTTATTTACCTGGGACGCGGATATAGTTATCCCGTTGCTCTGGAAGGTGCATTGAAATTGAAAGAAATATCGTATATTCACGCCGAAGGTTATCCGGCTGCGGAGATGAAGCATGGACCGATTGCCCTGATCGATGCGGAAATGCCGGTAGTGGTGATTGCTACGCAGAATGGGTTGTATGAAAAAGTAGTAAGTAATATTCAGGAGATTAAGGCACGGAAAGGAAAAGTGATTGCATTTGTGACGAAAGGAGATACCGTTATCAGCAAAATCGCTGACTGTAGTATCGAACTTCCTGAAACAATCGAATGTCTCGATCCGTTAATAACTACGGTACCTCTGCAACTTCTTGCTTACCACATTGCGGTATGCAAAGGGATGGATGTGGATCAGCCGAGAAATCTGGCGAAGTCGGTAACAGTAGAGTAACTTTAAGTAGTAACTAATATATAGAGAGATGGAACAATTGAAACATGAATGTGGCGTTGCCATGATACGCTTGCTCAAACCGTTAGAGTATTACGAGAAAAAGTACGGGACATGGATGTATGGTCTTAATAAACTCTACCTGTTGATGGAGAAGCAGCATAATCGTGGACAGGAAGGTGCGGGACTGGCATGTGTGAAACTGGAAGCAAATCCGGGTGAAGAATATATGTTTCGTGAACGCGCTTTAGGTTCCGGAGCCATTACGGAAATCTTTGAAAATATTCAAAATAATTTTAAGGATCTCACTCCCGAACAGTTGCACGATGCAGAGTATGCCAAACGAACTTTACCTTTTGCCGGTGAAATATATATGGGACATCTTCGTTATTCTACTACGGGAAAATCCGGAATCTCTTATGTGCATCCATTTTTAAGAAGAAATAACTGGCGCGCCAAGAATCTGGCCCTCTGCGGAAATTTCAATATGACAAATGTGGACGAGATATTTGCCCGTATCACTGCCATTGGTCAGCATCCGCGTAAATATGCCGATACATATATCATGTTGGAGCAGGTGGGACACCGTCTTGACCGTGAAGTGGAGCGTGTATTCAATCTTGCCGAAGCCGAGGGGCTTACGGGCATGGGAATCACTCATTATATAGAAGAATATATTGATTTGGCAAACGTGTTGCGCACTTCCAGCCGCGAATGGGATGGGGGATACGTGATTTGCGGATTGACCGGGAGCGGCGAGTCCTTCGCCATCCGCGACCCGTGGGGAATCCGGCCTGCATTCTGTTATCAGGATGATGAGATAGCTGTTCTTGCTTCCGAACGTCCGGTGATCCAGACTGCTTTGAATGTTCCGTTTGAGGAAATCAAAGAATTGCAACCGGGGCAAGCATTGTTAATCAGCAAAGAAGGTAAAATCCGTACTTCGCAAATTAACAAGCCGCGCGAAAATCATGCCTGTTCTTTCGAACGTATCTATTTCTCCCGTGGGAGTGATGTCGATATTTATAAGGAAAGGAAACGGTTGGGTGAAAAGTTGGTTCCGAGAATATTGAAAGCTATCAATAATGACATCGATCATACGGTTTTTTCTTTTATTCCCAATACTGCGGAGGTGGCTTTCTACGGAATGTTGCAGGGACTGGACGATTACTTGAATGAGGAGAAAGTGCAGCAAATTGCTGCATTAGGGCATCATCCGGATATGGAGGAACTGGAAGTCATTCTTTCCCGCCGTATCCGTAGCGAAAAGGTGGCGATCAAGGATATCAAACTCCGTACGTTTATTGCCGAAGGAAACAGTCGTAATGATCTGGCAGCCCATGTGTATGACATTACATACGGAAGTCTGGTACCCGGTGTTGATAATCTGGTGATTATTGACGACAGCATTGTGCGTGGTACTACGTTGAAACAAAGTATTATCGGTATTCTCGACCGTCTCGGTCCGAAGAAGATTGTGATAGTATCTTCTTCTCCGCAAGTGCGTTATCCTGACTATTACGGTATCGATATGGCAAAGATGAGTGAGTTTATCGCTTTCAGGGCTGCTGTCGAACTTTTAAAGGAGCGGGATATGAAAGATGTGATTGCGGCTGCCTACCGTAAATCGAAAGATCAGGTGGGACTGCCGAAAGAGCAGATGATAAACTATGTGAAGGATATCTATGCTCCGTTCACCGATGAGGAAATCTCTGGCAAGATGGTGGAACTGCTGACTCCCAAGGGAACAAAGGCGAAAGTGGAAATTGTCTATCAACCGTTGGAGGGATTGCACGAGGCTTGTCCGCGTCATAAAGGCGACTGGTATTTTAGCGGTAACTACCCTACACCGGGAGGTGTGAAAATGGTGAACCGGGCGTTCATCGACTATATAGAACAAATGTATCAATTCTAACAACCATACAACGATTCAATAATAAGAATGAGAAATGTGACATTAATCCTTGACGACGGGAGCCGGTTTTCCGGTAAGTCGTTTGGCTACGAGAAGCCGGTGGCAGGCGAAGTAGTTTTTAATACTGCCATGACCGGATACCCGGAGAGCCTTACTGACCCTTCATACGCCGGACAGTTGATGACGCTTACCTATCCTCTGGTAGGCAACTACGGTGTTCCTCCTTTTACCATCGAACCGAATGGACTTGCCACTTTCATGGAAAGTGAGAAAATCCACGCGGAAGCGATTATCGTAAGTGACTATTCTTATGAATACAGCCACTGGAATGCGGTGGAAAGTCTCGGTGACTGGTTGAAACGCGAGCAGATTCCCGGTATCACAGGCATTGATACGCGCGAGCTGACTAAGATTCTTCGTGAACATGGAGTAATGATGGGAAAAATCGTTTTCGATGATGAACCGGATAATGTGCCTGAAGCAGTATACGCAGGCGTCAATTATGTAGATCGTGTATCTTGCAAAGAGATTATTTGCTATTTTCCTGCCGGAACTTCACAAACTTTCTCCGTAAATAGTTCCTATGCGCAGCTTAATTCTCAATTCTCAACTTTCAATTCTCAATTTAAGAAGGTTATCCTGGTAGATTGCGGTGTAAAGACAAATATTATTCGTTGTCTGCTGAAACGTAATGTAGAAGTGATCCGTGTACCTTGGGATTATGATTATAGCGGACTCGAATTTGACGGGTTGTTTATCTCCAACGGACCGGGTGACCCGGATACTTGTGATGCTGCGGTACAGAATATACGGAAGGCGATGGTAAATGAGAAACTGCCTATCTTCGGCATCTGTATGGGTAACCAGTTGCTTTCAAAAGCGGGCGGAGCCAAGATTTATAAATTGAAATACGGACATCGTAGCCACAATCAGCCGGTGCGTATGGTAGGTACGGAACGTTGTTTCATTACTTCACAAAATCATGGTTATGCCGTAGACAATAATACGTTGAGTGCAGAGTGGGAACCGTTGTTTATCAATATGAACGATGGGTCCAACGAGGGAATCAAACATAAAAAGAATCCCTGGTTCTCTGCGCAATTCCACCCGGAAGCTGCGAGTGGACCTACGGATACGGAATTCCTGTTCGACGAATTTGTAAAACTATTGTAACAATGAAAGAAAATATAAAGAAAGTATTGCTATTAGGTTCAGGTGCCCTGAAAATCGGTGAGGCTGGTGAATTTGACTATTCCGGTTCACAGGCACTTAAAGCCTTGAAAGAAGAGGGGATTGAAACCATTCTTATCAATCCGAATATTGCTACGGTGCAGACTTCCGAAGGAGTGGCAGATCAAATTTACTTTCTTCCGGTGACTCCGTACTTCGTAGAGAAAGTGATCCAAAAAGAAAAACCGGAAGGTATTATGCTGGCGTTCGGTGGTCAGACGGCTCTGAACTGTGGAGTAGCATTGTATAAAGAAGGTATTCTTGAAAAATATAATGTAAAAGTGTTGGGTACTCCGGTACAGGCCATTATGGATACCGAGGACCGTGAACTTTTTGTTCAGAAATTGAATGAGATCAATGTAAAAACCATCAAGAGTGAAGCCGTAGAAAATGCGGAAGATGCACGTCGCGCAGCAAAAGAACTGGGCTATCCGGTGATTGTTCGTGCTGCTTATGCGTTAGGAGGCTTGGGGTCCGGTTTCTGTGATAATGAACAACAGCTGGATGTGCTGGTAGAAAAAGCATTCTCTTTCTCCCCACAGGTATTGGTGGAGAAATCACTACGCGGTTGGAAAGAAGTGGAATATGAAGTGGTACGTGACCGCTTCGATAACTGTATCACCGTTTGTAATATGGAAAACTTCGATCCGCTGGGTATTCATACCGGTGAGTCTATCGTTATTGCTCCTTCACAGACGCTTACCAATAAAGAGTATCATAAACTTCGGGAATTGGCAATACGTATCATCCGCCATATCGGTATCGTGGGTGAATGTAACGTACAATATGCCTTCGATCCCGAATCCGAAGATTACCGGGTGATCGAAGTAAATGCCCGCCTTTCCCGTTCATCGGCTTTAGCATCTAAGGCAACCGGTTATCCGCTGGCTTTCGTTGCTGCCAAATTGGGATTGGGTTATGGACTCTTCGACCTGAAGAATTCTGTAACCAAGACTACTTCCGCTTTCTTTGAACCGGCACTGGATTATGTCGTATGTAAGATTCCTCGTTGGGATTTAGGTAAATTCCACGGTGTAGATAGAGAGTTGGGTTCTTCTATGAAATCTGTGGGTGAAGTGATGGCTATCGGACGCACTTTTGAAGAAGCTATCCAGAAAGGTCTTCGTATGATCGGACAGGGAATGCATGGTTTTGTGGAGAACAAAGAATTGGTTATTTCCGACATTGATAAAGCCTTGCGCGAACCGACCGATAAACGTATTTTCGTGATCTCGAAAGCGTTTCGCGCTGGCTACACCATCGATCAGGTGCACGAATTGACTAAGATTGATAAATGGTTCTTGCAGAAGTTAATGAATATTATGAAGACTTCCGAAGAACTGCATAGTTGGGGAAACAATCACAAACAGATTGCCGATCTGTCGAACGAATTGCTCCGTAAAGCTAAGGTTCAAGGTTTCTCCGATTTCCAGATTGCCCGTGCCATCGGTTACGAAGGTGATATGGAAGATGGAATTCTTTATATCCGCAAACACCGTAAAGAGGCAGGCATTCTTCCGGTAGTGAAACAGATCGATACGTTGGCAGCCGAATACCCGGCACAAACCAATTATCTGTATCTTACTTATAGCGGTGTAGCAAATGATGTGCGTTATCTGGGCGACCATAAATCTATTGTCGTATTAGGTTCCGGTGCTTATCGTATCGGTTCTTCCGTAGAATTCGACTGGTGTGGCGTACAGGCTTTGAATACCATTCGCAAAGAGGGATGGCGCAGTGTCATGATTAACTATAATCCTGAAACCGTATCCACGGACTACGATATGTGCGACCGTTTGTACTTTGATGAATTGACTTTTGAACGTGTGATGGATATTCTGGAACTGGAAAATCCGCATGGGGTAATTGTATCTACCGGTGGTCAGATTCCAAATAACCTTGCTTTGCGTCTGGATGCACAGAAGATTAATATTCTAGGTACGAGTGCCAAGAGTATTGACAATGCCGAAGATCGTGAGAAATTCTCTGCCATGCTTGACCGTATCGGTGTGGATCAGCCCCGTTGGCGTGAGTTGACTTCTATGGATGACATTCAGGAGTTCGTTGAAGAGGTAGGTTTCCCCGTACTTGTTCGTCCGTCTTATGTGCTTTCGGGAGCTGCGATGAATGTTTGTTCCAACCAGGAAGAATTGGAACGTTTCTTGAAACTGGCAGCTAATGTATCGAAGAAACATCCGGTGGTAGTAAGCCAGTTTATCGAACACGCCAAGGAAGTGGAAATGGATGCGGTGGCGCAGAATGGAGAAATTGTAGCATACGCTATAAGTGAGCATATCGAATTTGCGGGAGTACATTCCGGCGATGCAACAATCCAGTTCCCGCCGCAAAAGCTGTATGTAGAAACTGTTCGCCGTATTAAGCGTATCAGCCGTGAGATTGCTAAGGCTTTGAATATCTCCGGTCCGTTTAATATTCAGTATCTGGCGAAAGACAACGATATCAAGGTGATTGAATGTAATCTGCGTGCCAGTCGTTCTTTCCCGTTTGTCAGCAAAGTGTTGAAGATCAACTTTATCGAGCTGGCAACGAAAGTAATGCTCGGTCTGCCTGTGGAGAAACCGGAAAAAAATCTCTTCGAACTGGATTATGTGGGAATCAAGGCTTCCCAATTCTCTTTCAACCGCTTGCAGAAGGCTGATCCGGTGTTGGGAGTAGATATGGCTTCTACCGGTGAAGTGGGTTGTATCGGAATGGATACTTCCTGTGCCGTACTCAAAGCGATGCTTTCCGTAGGCTATCGTATTCCGAAGAAGAATATCCTGCTGTCTACGGGAACAATGAAACAGAAAGCCGATATGATGGATGCGGCCCGTATGTTGGTGAATAAGGGATACAAACTCTTTGCAACGGGTGGTACACACAAAACGCTTGCAGAGAATGGAATTGAAAGTACTCATGTCTATTGGCCGAGTGAGGAGGGACATCCGCAAGCATTGGAGATGCTTCATCGCAAGGAGATCGACATGGTAGTCAATATCCCGAAGAATCTGACAGCCGGAGAATTAAGTAATGGGTATAAAATCCGTCGTGCTGCCATTGACTTGAATATACCGTTGATTACGAATGCCCGTCTGGCTAGTGCATTTATCAATGCCTTCTGTACGATGAGTGTGGATGATATAGCCATCAAGAGCTGGGCAGAGTATAAATAAGCAGAATGTCATCTTTTTGAAAAGAGGCTGACATCACATTGAAATGAAAATGGTAAGGCCGTTCCTGTTATTCGGGAGCGGCCTTTGTTGTTGTAGGACTGTAACCGAACTTGTCGGAGCTGATATGGTGAAAGGGATTGATGGTATCTCTTATTTGCCTTTGTTGACAGGAAACGGTGAAGTATCTCGTAGCCATGAATATATATACTATGAGTTTTATGAACAGGGAGGAAAGCAGTCGATTCTGAAAGATGGGTGGAAACTGGTTCGATTAAATATGTCGAAACCGGAAAAGTTGAAAGAAGAGTTATATTATCTTCCGGATGACATAGGGGAGCAACATGATTTATTGAAAGAGAATCCTCAAAAAGTGGAAGAATTGCGAATATTAGCAATGAAGGCACGAACCGAAAGCCTGCATTTCAGTTGGAAACCGGAGAAGTAATGTGAATCAGAAAAGCAGAGGAAGGCAGACAAAAGTGGAAGAGGGGGCTGCCAGGATGCTAGATTCTACCGAATTATGACAAAAGTGTTCTGTTTTTCTTGTAGATTTGGACATTTTGAAGTACCTTGCACACCTATTTCAAAGAATATTTTTTTAACAGGAGAATAACAGGTATGGATAATCAT
Source organism: Bacteroides sp. MSSM.1001136sp1_RTP21357st2_D2_RTP21359_211015 (assembly GCF_040913205.1). Taxonomy (NCBI): domain Bacteria; kingdom Pseudomonadati; phylum Bacteroidota; class Bacteroidia; order Bacteroidales; family Bacteroidaceae; genus Bacteroides; species Bacteroides sp. MSSM.1001136sp1_RTP21357st2_D2_RTP21359_211015. The sequence continues at coordinate 125,315 of NZ_JBDFVF010000001.1, forward strand.
GTTGTAATAATGGCTGGTGGCATAGGGAGCCGCTTTTGGCCGATGAGCACTCCGGAATGTCCTAAACAATTTATTGATGTAATGGGATGTGGCCGGTCGCTGATTCAGTTGACGGCAGACCGTTTCGACGGTGTTTGCCCTAGGGAAAATATGTGGGTCGTAACTTCTGAAAAATACATTGATATTGTTCGGGAGCAGTTGCCGGAAATTCCGGAAAGTAATATTTTGGCGGAGCCTTGTGCGCGCAATACTGCGCCCTGCATTGCTTTTGCTTGCTGGAAGATCAAGAAAAAACATCCGAATGCTAACATTGTAGTAACTCCTTCGGATGCATTAGTCATTGATACGGGAGAATTCCGTAGAGTGATGGAGAAAGCCCTTCGTTTCACAGATGATGGCAGCGCCATTGTAACGATAGGTATCCGGCCAACTCGTCCAGAAACCGGATACGGATATATTGCTGCTGCCGATCAGCTCCAGACAGATAAAGAAATTTACACCGTAGATGCATTTAAGGAAAAACCGGATAAAGAGACTGCCGAAAAGTATCTGGCAGAAGGCAATTTCTTCTGGAATGCGGGAATCTTTGTATGGAATGTGCGTACTATTACTTCCGTGATGCGTGTATATGCTCCGGGCATCGCACAAATTTTCGATCGCATTTTCCCCGATTTCTATACAGAGAAAGAAAATGAAACAATCAAGAAGTTATTCCCTACTTGCGAAAGCATTTCTATCGACTATGCAGTGATGGAGAAAGCACAGGAGATTTATGTACTTCCCGCTTCTTTTGGCTGGTCAGATCTGGGTACATGGGGAGCACTTCGCGGTTTGCTTCCACAGGATAAGTCTGGAAATGCAACCGTAGGAACCGATATCCGTTTGTACGAAAGCAAAAATTGTATTGTGCATGCCAGCGAAGAAAAACGAGTAGTCATTCAAGGCTTGGATGGATATATCATTGCAGAGAAAGATAACACATTATTGATCTGCAAATTGGAAGAAGAGCAAAGAATTAAGGAATTCTCGAAATAAATTTTATTTCGAGAATTGATATTCATGTGGTGTCATTCCTGTCATTCGCTTAAAGAACTTCGAGAAAAAAGAAGGATTAGGGAAGTTCAACTCATCAGAAATTTGATAAACAAGCAGATTGCTATGTTTTAGCAATACTTTAGCTTCTAATATAATGGACTGGTTTATCCAGTCCATTACTGTTTGTTGACTGGTTTGGCGGATGATAGTATTAAGATAACGAGGAGTGAGACATAGCTTATCCGCATAAAAACTAACATTACGTTCTCTCTTACTATAAGCATTGACTAAAGAAATGAAACGCTGGAAAATCTCTTCCTGATGTGTCTGACAACTCTGTTCTTTTTGATTGTTGTTTTTGACAAGATACTCTATATTGCACAAAAGACTGATTAGTAGATATTGAATAGCTTCCCGTCGGAACGTTGGTTCTTGTAATATATTCCATATTAAAGCAAAGTAGCTCTTAAACAAGCCGTATTCATGTGAGGTCAGAGATAATATGAGGTTTTTCTGTAACTGTGAAAGATGAGTGAAGAAATTGTCTTTTCCGGCTATAGAAAGAAATTCTGCGTCCATGCCTACCATCTGCATATCAAAATCCGGAGAGACTTCTATAATCTGAAGAATGGAATTCGGAACAATTACTAATAGCTTGTCCGGCTGAAAAGTTTCTTCTATCAGGTTGATTAATACGCGTGCATATCCCTGTTTGATGACTGCGATACGTCCCTCTTTGATACGGTAAGGTTGATCCACTGTGATAAGATTGGATTCTATTTTGGCGAAGCTGTTTACGAATCCGAAATGCGGAGATATAAAACGAAATTCGTTAAATCGGACGACATCCGGATTTACTAAGATTTCGAGACCTATGTTCAATGGTATTTTCTTTTCCATTTCTATCTGTTTTTCCGCCAAAGATAATAAAAATCAGCAAATAGCCTTTTATTCTTTCTCTTTATCGAACTATTGGAACATTTTTACTAACTATCGGAATGTGAATGTATTTTTGAAACCTCTATCTTTGTCTTTTGAAGAAATTAAAGAAATGATGTGTATGAAAAGAATGTTTTTCAGTTTCTCCTTTTTATTGTTTGTATCGGGAATAAATGCGCAGATAACGTTGGAAGAATGTCAACGGAAGACGCAGGAAAATTATCCGTTGGTACATCAGTATGGTCTGGTGGAGAAAACAAAGGAATATAATCTTGAGAATGCGGCAAAAGGATATTTGCCACAGTTTGCCCTTTCGGCTAAAGCTTCTTATCAGAGTGAGGTAACAGAAATTCCGGTGAAACTTCCCGGAGTGGATTTGAAAGGACTGCCGAAAGATCAATATCAGGTGATGTTGGAGTTACAACAGAAAATCTGGGATGGCGGAGGAATCCGGATGCAGAAGAAACAAACGACTGCGGAAGCGGAGATAGAGAAAGAAAAGCTGAATGTGGATATGTATGCGCTGAATAGTCGTGTAAATGACCTTTATTTTGGAATTCTTTTGTTGGACGAGCAGCTGAAACAGAATGCATTGTTGCAAGATGAACTGGAGAGAAATTATCGCCAGATTACTGCCTACGTAGAAAATGGCATTGCCAATCAGGCCGATTTGGATGCTGTGAAAGTGGAGCAGTTGAACACAAAGCAGAAAAGAGTTGAACTGGTTTCGTCGCGTATGGCATATTTGAAGATGCTTTCACTTCTGGTAGGAGAGAAGTTGTCGCAGGAAACGGTTTTGGAGAAACCTGTTCCTCAAGATGACATTTCGGCTGTCGGTGAGATTCGTCGTCCGGAATTATCTTTGTTCAATGCGCAAGAAGTAGGATTGCAAGTACAGGAGAAAGCTTTGAATGTGCGTCATCTTCCACAGTTCGGATTATTCGTGCAGGGAGCTTATGGAAACCCCGGATTGAATATGCTGAAAAATGAATTTTCTCCCTACTATATTGCGGGTGTTCGCCTTTCATGGAATTTCGGTAGTTTGTACACCTTAAAGAATGACCGGAAGGTAATTGAAAATAAACGCCGGCAATTGGATAATAACCGGGATGTATTTCTTTTTAATACAAGATTGGAGATGACACAACAGGATCAGGCTATCCAATCATTGGAAAAGCAAATGCAGGATGATGATGAGATTATCCGTTTGCGTACCAATATTCGCAAATCGGCAGAAGCCAAAGTGGCGAATGGAACATTGACGGTGACCGAGATGCTTCGGGAATTGACCAATGAGAGTTTGGCACGTCAGTCGAAAGCGTTGCATGAAATTCAACGGTTAATGGGAATTTATCAATTGAAATATACTACGAATGATTAATATAACTTCTTTAGATATGGAACGAATGACAAAGATAGGAATGGTTGGAGTGGCATTGATAATGTTGGCTGCTTGTGGTAAGGGAATACCCAGCTATGATGCAACCGGCACGTTTGAAGCCACAGAAGTGATAGTCTCTGCCGAAGCTGCCGGAAAGTTGTTGCGACTGGAGGTAGAAGAGGGGACAAGACTGAAAGCAGGTGAGGAGATTGGACTGGTGGATACGGTGCAATTGTATTTGAAGAAATTACAACTGGAGGCCAGTATGAAATCTGTGGAAAGCCAACGTCCGGATCTTGCTAAACAGATAGCTGCTACCAAACAGCAAATAGCAACAGCTGAACGTGAAAAGAAACGCGTGGAAAACCTGCTTGCTGCTGGAGCGGCGAATCAGAAACAGTTGGACGACTGGGATGCACAAGTCAAATTGCTTGAAAGGCAGCTTGTCGCACAGGAATCATCATTGCAGAATAGTACAAATAGCCTGATAGAACAAGGAAATTCGGTTGCCATACAGGTTGCACAGATGGAGGATCAGTTAGCTAAATGTCATGTCCAGTCACCTATCGAAGGTACAGTATTGGCAAAATATGCAGAAGCCGGTGAATTGGCGGCGATAGGTAAACCGCTGTTTAAAGTGGCTGAAGTGGATCGCATGTATTTGAGGGCTTACATTACCTCCGAACAGTTGTCGCAAGTGAAACTGGGAGATGAGGTAACTGTGTATGCTGATTATGGAAACTCGGAGCAGAAAGCTTATCCGGGGGTAGTGACCTGGATTTCCGACCGTTCGGAGTTCACTCCCAAAACGATTTTGACGAAAAACGAACGTGCTAATCTGGTATATGCAGTGAAAATTGCCGTGAAGAATGACGGAGCATTGAAGATTGGTATGTACGGAGGAGTGACATTGAAAAATTAATGATTAAAAATTGAAGGAGAGGAGATGGAAAAGGGAGAACCCATAGTGGTTGTGAAAGAAGTCGGCAAGAACTATGGAACAGTGGAGGCGCTGAAAGACGTTTCTTTCGTTGTGGAACGGGGAGAAATCTTTGGGCTGATAGGGCCTGATGGTGCCGGTAAGAGTTCCTTATTCCGTATTCTGACTACTTTGTTGCTGGCGGATAAAGGAACGGCCATGGTTGCCGGGCTGGATGTGGTAACGGATTATAAACAGATTCGTACGAAGGTGGGATATATGCCCGGTCGTTTTTCACTTTACCAGGATCTTTCGGTAGAAGAGAATCTGGAGTTTTTTGCTACCGTGTTCCATACGACAGTTCAGGAGAATTATGATTTAATTAAAGATATCTATCAACAGATAGAACCGTTCAGGAAAAGAAGGGCAGGGGCTTTGTCAGGTGGTATGAAGCAGAAACTGGCATTGAGCTGTGCTTTGATTCATAAACCGAATATTTTATTCCTGGATGAACCTACTACCGGAGTAGATCCCGTGTCGCGTAAGGAATTCTGGCAAATGCTCCGAAACTTACGGGAACAGGGTATTACCATTGTCGTTTCTACTCCTATCATGGATGAGGCCCGGCAATGTGACCGGATTGCTTTCATCAATCATGGACAGATTCATGGCATTGATACCCCGGAACGTATTCTTCATCAATTTGCGTCTATCCTTTGCCCTCCTTCTTTGGAGCGGGAGGAAGTGAAGCATGAAGTAGCTCCGGTCATTGAAGTGGAACAGTTGACAAAGTGTTTTGGAGATTTTACTGCAGTAGATCATATCTCCTTTCAGGTGAACCGGGGCGAGATATTTGGCTTTCTGGGTGCTAATGGAGCAGGAAAGACGACAGCTATGCGTATGCTTTGCGGATTAAGTAAACCGACATCAGGCATCGGGAAGGTGGCAGGATATGATATTTACCGGGAGGCCGAACAAGTTAAGAAACATATCGGATATATGAGCCAAAAGTTTTCGCTATATGAAGACCTGAAAGTGTGGGAGAATATCCGTCTGTTTGCCGGAATTTATGGCATGAAGGAACAAGACATAGAACGGAAGACGGAAGAATTGTTGGATCGTTTGGAGCTTACTGCCGAACGGGATACTCTGGTGAAGAGCCTTCCGGTGGGATGGAAACAGAAATTGGCTTTTTCAGTATCAATATTCCATGAACCGAGAATCGTTTTTCTGGATGAGCCGACAGGCGGAGTAGATCCTGCTACGAGAAGACAGTTCTGGGAATTGATCTATCAGGCAGCCGATCAGGGTATTACCGTGTTTGTCACTACCCATTATATGGATGAAGCGGAATATTGCAACCGGATATCTATCATGGTGGACGGTCAGATAAAAGCACTTGATACACCTGCCCGTCTGAAACAACAATTCGGTGCGGAAACGATGGATGACGTTTTTCAGAAATTAGCCCGCGGTGCGGTGCGCAAAGCAGATTGATTATGAGACAGTTTATAGCTTTTATAAAGAAAGAGTTTTATCATATTTTCCGTGACCGGCGAACCATGCTGATTTTGTTGGGGATGCCTGTCGTGCAAATTATTCTATTCGGTTTTGCTATCAGCACGGAAGTGAAGAATGTTCGGTTGGCGGTGCTCGATCCTTCTAATGATGTGGTAACGCGAAAAATAATTGATCGTTTGGATGCCAGTGAGTATTTCACCGTTACTGCACGTTTTCATTCGCCCCAGGAAATGGAAGCTGCTTTCCTAAAGAATGAAGTTGATATGGCGATTGTCTTTAGCGAACGGTTTGCGGATGATCTCTATACGGGTGATGCTCGTGTACAGCTGATAGTAGATGCAACAGATCCCAATATGTCGACTTCGCAAGTTAATTATGCGACAGGAATCGTTTCTATGGTAGGCCAGGAGATGATTCCCCCGAATATGTCGGCTGCCCGCCTGACTCCTGATATCAAATTGCTCTACAACCCGCAGATGAAGAGTGCTTATAACTTTGTTCCGGGAGTGATGGGCTTGATCCTGATGCTGATTTGCGCCATGATGACCTCGATTTCCATTGTTCGTGAGAAAGAAACAGGCACGATGGAAGTATTATTGGTTTCACCTGTGAAGCCGCTATTTATTATTTTGGCAAAGGCTGTACCTTATTTTGTGCTGTCGTTCGTCAATCTGATAACGATCCTTTTGCTTTCGGTCTTTGTGTTGGATGTTCCGGTGGTAGGAAGTTTGTTCTGGTTAATCACGGTATCTTTGCTGTTTATCTTCGTATCATTGGCATTGGGCTTATTGATTTCATCAGTCACACGTACACAGGTTGCGGCCATGCTGGTTTCCGGATTGATGCTGATGATGCCCACAATGCTTTTATCGGGCATGATTTTCCCTATAGAGAGTATGCCGGTGATACTTCAATGGATCTCGGATATACTTCCGGCACGTTGGTATATACAGGCTGTGCGTAAACTGATGATTGAAGGAGTACCAGTTGCATTGGTGTATAAAGAGATTGGTATCTTGTTATTGATGGCGACGGTACTTATTACGATCAGTATCAAGAAATTTAAGTATAGATTGGAATAATATGTCGATATGCCAATTGGCTGTATGAATACTATACAGTGTGCTAATGGGCAGATTGATAAATGGAAGAATTATTTATGATAAAGTTCCTGATAGAAAAAGAGTTTAAACAATTGCTTCGCAATTCGTTTCTTCCGAAATTGATTCTTGTATTTCCATGCATGATTATGCTGCTGATGCCTTGGGCGGTAAATCTGGAAATCAAGAATATACAGCTGAATATTGTGGATAATGACCATTCGGCTATTTCACAACGTTTAGTCAATAAGATTGCCGCCTCTACCTATTTCCGTCTGGTGGAAGTGCCGGCTTCGTATGAAGAAGGCCTACGGAATATTGAAATTGGAACGGCGGATATTGTGATGGAAATTCCGCGGCATCTGGAACGGGATTGGATGAATGGAGAAGATACCCACATACTGATAGCAGCCAATGCTGTGAATGGGACAAAAGGAGGGCTGGGGAGTTCTTATCTATCTTCTATTATTAATGATTATGCAGCCGAGCTGCGTTCGGAATATCCTGCAACTGCTACAGTCTCCGGTGCTTTCCCTTCGATAGGCATTGATACACAGGGGTTGTTTAATCCGAATCTGAACTATAAACTCTATATGATTCCGGCATTGATGGTCATGTTATTAACTTTGATTTGTGGTTTCTTGCCTGCATTGAATATAGTTAGCGAGAAGGAAGTAGGAACGATTGAGCAAATCAATGTGACGCCGGTTCCGAAGTTTATCTTTATTTTGGCAAAGCTCCTGCCTTACTGGTTGATTGGTTTTGTGGTGCTGACTGTATGTTTCATATTAGCTTGGTTAATTTATGGCATAGTGCCGGTCGGTCATTTTCTATTGATTTACTTTTTCGCAGTTCTTTTCGTTCTGGTAATGTCCGGTTTCGGACTTGTTATTTCCAACTACTCGGCAACGATGCAACAGTCTATGTTTGTTATGTGGTTCTGTTTGTTGGTTGTAATTTTGATGAGTGGTTTGTTTACTCCCATTAGCAGTATGCCGGAATGGGCTCAAATAATAACCAGGCTCAATCCTTTGAGGTATTTTATGGAAGTGATGCGAATGGTGTATTTAAAGGGTAGTGGTTTCTTTGATTTACTGCCACAGTTTGGAGTATTGTTGTTTTTTGCAGTAGTGTTTAATAGTTGGGCAGTGATTAGTTATCGGAAGAATAACTAAGGATAATAATATAAAAACAGCTCGTTTCCTTTTCAGGGAAAGAGCTGTTTTATTACTTCTTATCACCGTTTCCGGTGAACAGCAAGTGGTTACCGTATTACTTTATTTCGATTTGCCGATTGGGCTTCTTCACTTCTTCTTCAGAGAGTTTCGGAAGTTCGATGTTTAAAACACCATGTTCTACGGATGCAGCAATTTTTTCTTTGTCCACATTGTCCGGTAGAATCATTGTTTGCTGGAACTTAGAGTATGAGAATTCGCGACGCAGATAGCGACCGTCTTTCTTTTCCTCCTTGTTTTCAGTCTTCTTCTCCATGCTGATAACGAGGTTGTTGTCTTCATCAATGCGAACATTGAAATCATCCTTCGTCATACCAGGAGCAGCCAATTCCACTTTGTACTCTTTTTCTGTTTCCAAAACATTAATTGCAGGTGCAGTAGCATTTGCTTTTACCATCCAATCGTTATCAAAGAAATCATTAAAGATACTTGGTAACCAACTTTGAGTTCTTCTAACAGGCATCATAATTTTAGTCTCCTATCTTTAAGTTAAACATTCAATTAATAAATTTAGAACTTCGGCATTTTCACTTCCGATGGTATCGGTTATCCCGCCTTCCATCGTCCGCTCTCGAACCGTTGTTCGCTTCTATAAATGCAAACCTTATGCCAAGAGATTTTAGAAACTAAAATTGTCTATTTGTCATTTTTATAATGTCATTTTTGCAATATAAATGACAAAATGTATCCTGTTTTTATTTATTTTATATAAGATAGATATTAATTTGATAACCTGTTTACTTCTTCTCGATCAGTTTGAACCTTATTCTTAGTGTTTGCCTTTCTTCGTCATAATCATAACTAATGATTTTGAAGGTACCCACTTCAGAAGTATGGGATACATGCAATCCGATGCAGGCGCAGGCATCATAATCTCCAATGCGGACAATGCGAAGAGTTTCGCTTGCATCGGCAGGTAGCTTACTTAAATCTACAATATCTTTGGCCTGTTCATGAGTCATAAACTCAACAGTCACAGGTAGGTTCTGACTGATTACCTCGTTCACTCTATCTTCAATAGACTGGATTTGTTCCGCTGTCGGACATGACGAAAGTATATAGTCACATTTGCTTTTTTTTCTTTCGATGTGGGCATTGCGAGAACGTGGGCAGCCAAAGGTTTTCACCATGGTGGCATTGAGTAAATGCTCTGCTGTATGCATAGGAGGGTATTCCTGCTTGTTGTGATCGTTGAGTTGAATTTGTTGTTCCATAAATTATTTCAATAACTTTTTATCTTTAATATCTTCTAATATGTTCATTTGTTGAATTGCTATTTGATTTAATTTGATGAGTCTATCCTTTTGTGCCAAACCTTCGTTTATGAAAACTGCATTTAAGTTTTCCATATTTGATAAGCAGATAAGTTCGTTGATTGAGGCATAATCGCGGATATTTCCTTTTAAATCAGGGTGTGTATCCCGCCATTCTAAGGCTGTCATTCCAAACATGGCTACATTAAGGACATCAGCTTCGCTGGCATAAATCATAGATGTTTGCTGTGAAGTGATTTCTTGAGGGATAAGATGTTGTTTGATTGCATCAGTATGAATATGGTAATTAATTTTAGATAATTCTCGCTTTGCCGACCAACCAAGTTGAGCTTGCTCTTGCTCTTTGAGACGTTGGAATTCTTTTACTATGTATAATTCAAATTCAACGGAAATCCAACTTGCAAATTTGAATGCAATGTCTTTGTGAGCAAAAGTGCCCCCATATCGTCCTGATTTGGATATAATTCCAATAGCACAGGTGGTTTCTATCCATTTTTGAGGGGAAAGAGTAAACGCATTTAGTCCTGCTTCTTTTTTAAACCCCTCGAATTCGAGGGGTTTAAAATGGGGGTTGTACAATATCTCCCATAATCCTAAATATTCAATGGTCATTCTATTACGTAGCCAGTTGGCAATAACAGCATTGGCATCTGTCGTCTTGTATTTAGCTATGTCGGTTAAGGAAATGTAATCTGTATCGTTGATTTTTAGGATAGTAACATCTGTTTTCTGAACTGTAATCTTTGCCATATTCTGATTTTTCAGTAAAGGTAGAGCTATATTTGGGAATAAAGAAACGTATATCACTTTTTATTCAGAATATGTTAAACTCACTTCCATGCATCGGAGGTATCTCGCTTATTCAATTATTATTTTCTCTCCCAAGAAATGAGGTTGTTTATCTATACCTAAATCTATAAACATTTTGACTCTTGCAAGTAATTCCCGGATGTTAGTTTTCAGTCCGGCATAAGCATTTACATTTTGTGCGTTGTACCCGATGGCGTCTATTCCATTTTTCTCTGCAAGATAGATCGCTCGTTCGTTATGGAAACGTTGGGAGATGATGGTCAGACGATTTTGTCCAAACACTTCTTTGGCACGTACAACAGAGTCGAGAGTCCGGAATCCGGCATAATCTAAATAAATGGATTTTTCAGGAATACCTTTTTGCATGAGTGCTTTCTTCATTTCTTCCGGTTCATTGTAATCCTCTTTACGGTTATCGCCGCTGATGAGGATATATTTAATTTTTCCGGCTTTATATAACTCTACTGTTGCAAGAATCCGATAATCGAAGTATAAATTGTTATTTCCACTTTTCAACTTGGGAGAAGTTCCGAGAAGTAATCCTACATTGTTGGAAGGGATGGTATTTACTTCCGTATATAGTTTGGAGACTGTGTGTTTCTTGATCGTCCTGTTACATACAACTATGCTGATTACACACAGGATAGCAATTATTAGAGTGGTATAAAGCAGTTTGCGTTTCATGTTTCGGATAATAATTGTGACTTCACAAAAATACCATTCTTTTTTAGGAAATCAAGCATATAGACATAAAAAAAGGAGCAACGCCTTGCTCCAACCTTTGTTAACCTTAAATCTAATACTATGAAAAACACAGTGCAAAGATACGGACTATCGTGAAATTAGCAAATAATCCAAGAAAAAACGTATGTTATATAACATAGATTAAGAAAAAGTACCTTCGCCTTAACGGTTATTCGATGTTTTGGGCGATAGACAAATGCGGATGCTTCCATTCTTCTTTCTTCATCAACTTTTTTAATAATTACTATGAACTGATTTAACAGCTGAATTTATTCGAAAAAAGCAAAGCTACAAATAAATTTTAGCACATGCGATTTGCGTTATAAAGATTCAAAAAATAGAAAAATCGAACTATATATTTTAATATATAGTTTATTATTTATATATTTATAATAATACCGGTAAGTGTTCAAGGGGGACTTTTTTAGGTAGGTGTAACCGGCTGCCATATAGCGAGTTATCTGCCTTTGGAGAGCGTTCCACTATGCGTTCGGCAAAAAGGCGCTTTTTTATCCCCCAAATGGAGGCTCTAAACTCATGCGGCAGAGCCTCCGTTTGATACATTCAGAGGCTTTGTTTCAAGTAAATGGAGCCTCTAACTTTTGCTTCCCCAAAGAAAGGTTATTAATATGCGAACGTATATGACTATTTAGAACCGAAACCAACTGAAAAGAACCGATGAGTTTAGAAGCTCCCCGCGTATGGCGTATTTTTGCAGGAAAACTGAAAACAATAACAAATATGCAGAAAAAATCTCTCCCGTCTGACATTTATCAGCACATTATGGCATGGAAATGCACAAAAAATGGCCATACAAAGTATAGTGCATCGCTTTTCTTTTTATCTTTGCATGAAATATAATATTACTAATACTTAATATAAACATGAATAAAAGAAGATGGGGCCAATGGATATTATTGGCTGTTGTTTGCTTGAGTTTCTCGATAGGAGAAAGCTATGCACAGAAAAATGATTTTGCTAATCTACGTCGTTATTCAAAAGAAAATGCTGCACTTCCACAAGCGACAAAGAAAGACAAACGGGTTATTTTTATGGGAAATTCCATTACGGAAGGATGGGTAAGGACTCATCCGGATTTTTTCAAATCAAATGGTTACATTGGCCGTGGAATCAGTGGGCAGACTTCCTATCAATTCTTGTTACGGTTCCGGGAAGATGTGATTAATCTTTCTCCTGCTTTAGTGGTGATTAATGCTGGAACAAATGATGTCGCTGAAAATACACAAGCGTATAATGAAGATTATACATTCGGAAACATTGTTTCTATGGCGGAACTGGCAAAAGCAAATAAAATAAAAGTAATTTTGACTTCCGTATTGCCTGCTGCTGCATTTAAGTGGAGAATGGAAATAAAAGATGTTCCGCAGAAAATTAAATCTTTAAATGACCGGATAGAGGCTTATGCAAGAGCAAATAAAATTCCGTTTGTTAATTATTACAAGGCAATGGTGGTTGACGAAAATCAGGCCTTGAATCCTCAATATACTAAAGATGGAGTTCACCCAACGAGCGAAGGGTATGATATTATGGAACCGTTGATTAAAAATGCCATAGAGAAGGCTCTTTGATTTATCATCGCTTGAAGTAGGAATAATCCAACTATAAGAAATGGGAGGATTGCATGAATAGATTCAGTCGTAATGAACGATCAGTCTATATCTGCAATCCTCCTTAATTTATGCTTTAGAGAGTGGTGCATTATGTCTTTTCAATTTTATATTTTTCATTGAAGGTGACGTATAGACATAAAAAAAGGAGCAACGCCTTGCTCCAACCTTTGTTAACCTTAAATCTAATACTATGAAAAACACAGTGCAAAGATACGGGATTCCGGTAACTTTGCAAATTATCAGCCCTTAATTGGTGTTTTTATAACACTAATTAATAGACTAAATGCGAAGTTACAGGTTTGTTAAGAGTTTCAGCCCTTAACAATCAGGCTATAATAGGTGAACAATGGGGAAATTTTATCCCCATTTCTCTTTCATCAAGTCCTCCAGTTTCAATAATTCGTCACGATATTGTGCGGCTTCGATAAATTCAAGTTTCTTGGCTGCTTCCTGCATCAGTTTGCGGGTACGCTCGATACTCTTTTCCATCTGCGCTTTACTCATATACTGCACTATCGGATCTGCTGCGATATTCGGAGTAGAAGGTTCTACATAAGCATGTCTTTCTTTCAACAGCTCATCTGCCTCTTTTGCATTACCGAATACAGACAAGTTTCTGGCCTTTTTAATCTGTTGCGGGGTAATTCCGTTTGCCTCATTGTATGCCAACTGCTTTTCGCGGCGACGGTTCGTTTCATCAATCGTCAGTTTCATACTATCCGTCATCTTATCAGCATACATGATTACCTTACCGTTCACATTACGCGCGGCACGTCCCGCAGTTTGTGTCAACGAACGGTGGGAGCGGAGGAATCCTTCTTTGTCTGCATCGAGAATAGCGACGAGAGACACTTCCGGAAGGTCGAGACCCTCACGAAGCAGGTTGACCCCGATAAGTACGTCATAAACTCCTTGACGGAGATCATCCATAATCTTTACACGTTCCAGTGTGTCGACATCACTATGGATATAGGTACATCTCACATTATTATTAAGAAGATATTCTGCCAGTTCTTCTGCCATTCGTTTGGTTAGTGTAGTGACGAGTACGCGTTCTTCCTTTTCAATACGGAGCTGGATTTCTTCCATTAAATCGTCAATCTGATTGAGACTCGGACGTACTTCGATGATAGGATCAAGCAGACCGGTAGGACGAATCACCTGTTCCACGACAATTCCTTCCGACTGAATCAATTCATAATCCGCCGGTGTAGCACTGACGTAGATTACTTGTTTTGCCATCTCCTGAAACTCTTCAAATTTCAACGGACGGTTGTCCATAGCGGCAGGCAATCGAAAACCATATTCCACAAGATTGATTTTTCGCGCACGGTCTCCTCCATACATTGCACGGATTTGGGGTACGCTTACGTGGCTTTCGTCGATAACGATCAGGAAATCATCCGGAAAGAAATCGAGCAAACAATAGGGGCGGGTACCGGCAGCACGGCCGTCAAAATAACGGGAATAATTCTCAATTCCGGAACAATGTCCCAATTCCCGGATCATTTCCATATCGTAAGTTACTCGCTCATACAATCGTTTGGCCTCGTATTCTTTGCCGATAGATTCGAAGAAAGCTACTTGCTTGGTTAGATCATCCTCTATTTCATGAATAGCACGGAGAGTAGCCTCTTTGGTAGTCATGAACAGGTTGGCCGGATAAATCTTATAGGCGTCAAATGGTGCGATAGTGACTCCTGTGATAGGATCTACCTCTTCGATGCCGTCAATCTCATCCCCCCAAAAGGTGACACGGAGCAGGTTGTCGGTATAAGCCAGATAAATATCCACTGTGTCGCCCTTGACCCGGAAATTTCCACGGTTCAAGTCGATATCATTGCGGACATACAAACTGTCTACCAAACGACGTAGAAACACATTGCGGTCTATCATCCGTCCCCGTTCTATTTCGATGACATTTTTGTAGAAGTCCGAAGGATTTCCCATACCGTAGATACAAGATACGGAAGAAACCACTACCACGTCTTTTCTTCCGGAGAGTAGGGCGGAAGTGGCAGAGAGTCGGAGCTTGTCGATTTCGTCATTGATGGCGAGATCCTTCTCTATATATGTATCACTGTTCGGCAGATAAGCTTCCGGCTGGTAATAATCATAGTAAGAAACGTAATATTCTACCGCATTATTGGGGAAAAATCCTTTAAACTCACTATAGAGCTGGGCAGCCAGTGTTTTGTTATGGCTCAAAATCAACGTGGGTTTATTGATATTGGCGATCACATTGGCAATGGTAAATGTTTTTCCCGACCCGGTCACTCCCAATAAAGTCTGTGCGGGAACTCCCTGAAGTACCCCTTCAGTAAGTTGTGCTATAGCTTCCGGCTGATCTCCGGTAGGTTTATAAGCTGATGTTAGTTCATAATTCATAGTTAAATCCTAAAAAGTGGAGCAATATTCGGTAAAATAATCGAGATAACAAATCATTTTTCCAAATAAATCCTTTACTTTGCAACATATTAATATCAAAAAACAGATTCATACAACTAGTAATACCAGAAACACATGATTTGGAATGAGAGCATTGAGTGTATGGACCGCGAAAGTCTTCGCAAGATTCAAAGCATACGACTCAAGAAAATTGTAGATTACGTTTATCACAACACGCCTTTCTATCGAAAGAAGATGCAGGAAATGGGGATTACTCCCGATGACATCAATAGTATTGATGATATTGTAAAACTGCCGTTTACCACGAAACATGATTTAAGAGATAATTATCCGTTCGGACTTTGTGCCGTGCCGATGAGCCAAATTGTACGTATTCATGCTTCTTCCGGAACAACCGGAAAACCGACGGTTGTCGGATATACCCGTAAGGACTTGTCTACATGGGCGGAATGTATATCACGTGCTTTTACCGCTTATGGAGCGGGGCGTTCTGATGTTTTTCAGGTATCTTATGGATACGGACTGTTCACGGGCGGATTGGGAGCACATGCAGGAGCCGAAAATATCGGTGCTTCTGTTATTCCGATGTCCAGTGGTAACACGGAAAAACAGATAACCTTGATGCACGATTTCGGATCGACAGTGCTTTGTTGTACTCCTTCCTATGCGCTTTATCTGGCAGATGCAATCAAAGATTCCGGTTTGCCACGTGAAGAATTCCGACTGAAAGTTGGTGCTTTCGGTGCAGAACCCTGGACGGAAAATATGCGTCATGAGATAGAAGAAAAGCTGGGAATCAAAGCATACGATATTTATGGATTGAGTGAGATTGCCGGACCGGGTGTCGGGTACGAGTGCGAATGTCAGCACGGGACTCACTTGAATGAAGACCATTACTTCCCGGAAATCATCGACCCGAATACATTGCAACCGGTGGAATCCGGTCAAACGGGCGAACTGGTATTTACTCATTTAACCAAAGAGGGTATGCCGTTGCTTCGTTACCGTACGCGTGATTTGACGGCCTTGCATCATGATAAATGTTCCTGTGGCCGTACATTGGTACGTATGGATCGTATTTTGGGACGTAGTGATGATATGTTGATTATCCGCGGTGTGAATGTATTCCCGACGCAGATTGAATCAGTCATTCTTGAAATGGAAGAGTTTGAACCGCATTATTTGTTGATAGTAGGTCGTGAAAACAATACCGATACAATGGAACTCCAGGTTGAAGTACGTCCGGAATTCTATTCGGATGAGATCAACAAAATGCTGGCTTTGAAGAAGAAACTGGGAGGACGTTTGCAAAGCGTACTCGGACTGGGAGTCAACGTGAAACTGGTAGAGCCTCGCAGCATTGAACGCAGCGTAGGTAAAGCGAAACGTGTAATTGATAACAGAAAAATGTAAATAAGTATTAGGTATTAAGTATTAAGTATTGACCATGCGGGTGATCTTGGAACTACGGTAATACTTGTTACCTAATACCTAATGCTTGTTACCTAATACTTAATACTTATTACTTAATACTTTAATAAATATGGTAGCAAAACAACTTTCTATTTTTTTGGAAAATAAGTCAGGCCGTTTGACGGAAGTGACTGAAGTGCTGGCGAAAGAAAATATCAATCTTTCTGCCTTGTGCATTGCCGAAAATGCTGATTTTGGTATTTTGCGTGGAATTGTATCCGATCCGGATAGAGCATACAAAGCTTTAAAAGATAATCATTTTGCAGTGAATGTGACTGATGTAGTAGGTATAAGCTGTCCCAATGTGCCGGGTGCTTTGGCAAAAGTGCTGGGATATTTATCAGAAGAGGGTGTATTTATTGAATATATGTATTCGTTTGCCAATAACCATATTGCAAATGTAGTGATTCGCCCCAGCAACCTGGATAAATGTATCGAGGTATTGAAAGAAAAGAAAGTCGATTTACTGGCTGCAAGTGATTTGTATAAACTGTAAATATAACAGTGAGCAATAAATAATGAACGGTAAACAGTTGTGTTATCCAATTCAAGGACAACGCAATTGCTTACCGTTTTTACTATAAATATAGTGACGCTATCCGGTGAAGATAGCGACGGTATATGCCAACGATACCGTTACTATCCCGAACACATACTGTCACTATTGTGATTCGTTTATAATCTGCTGTTTATAGTTTGTCGTTTGTAATTCGACGTCATTTTCTCTCCTTTTGTCGATGTTTAACGCCTTTTATGTATTAAAAAACACAGATTAATTGCTAAATTCCCAGCGAATAAGTAACTTTGCGCATTATTTTTAAATAGGATGAAGAAAAATATCATTATAACTTTGCTTGCGGCGGCTACTCTTACATCATGTGGGGAGTATAATAAATTGCTGAAAAGCACCGATTACGAATACAAGTACGAAGCCGCCAAAAACTATTTTGCGAAGGGGCAGTATAATCGTTCAGCTACGTTGCTGAATGAGTTGATAACCATTCTGAAAGGAACCGATAAAGCGGAAGAATCTTTGTATATGTTGGGAATGAGCTACTATAATCAGAAAGATTATCAGACAGCTGCCCAGACATTTATCACCTATTTCAATACATATCCTCGTGGTACTTTCACCGAATTGGCACGTTTCCATGCAGGTAAGGCTTTATTCCTGGATACTCCGGAACCACGTTTGGATCAGTCAAGCACTTATCAGGCTATCCAGCAGTTGCAGATGTTCATGGAGTATTTCCCGAACAGCACAAAAAAGCAGGAAGCACAGGATATGATTTTTGCTTTACAGGATAAGCTGGTTTTGAAAGAGCTTTATTCAGCAAGGCTATATTATAATCTGGGTAATTATTTAGGCAATAACTATGAGTCTTGTGTAATCACAGCTCAAAATGCATTGAAGGATTATCCTTATACTGATTATCGTGAAGAACTTTCCATTTTGGTTCTGCGTGCAAGACACGAAATGGCTATCTATAGCGTTGAAGACAAGAAGATGGATCGTTACCGCGAAACGATTGATGAATATTACGCTTTTAAGAATGAATTTCCTGAAAGTAAATATTTGAAAGAAGCCGAGAAGATATTCAATGAATCACAGAAAGTAATTAAAGACTAAATTTAAATAGATTTATGGACTACAAAAAAACGAATGCTCCTGCTACAACAGTAACCCGTGACATGATGGAACTCTGTGCTGATACAGGTAATGTTTATGAAACAGTTGCCATTATTGGTAAGCGTGCTAATCAGATCAGTGTAGAAATCAAAAACGATCTTTCTAAGAAACTGGCAGAGTTTGCTTCTTACAATGACAATTTGGAAGAAGTGTTTGAAAATAGAGAGCAAATCGAAATTTCTCGTTATTATGAGAAATTGCCGAAACCGGACTTGATTGCTACGCAAGAATACATCGAAGGGAAAATATATTATAGAAATCCGGCTAAGGAGAAAGAAAAACTTCAGTAATTTATTTTCTGACGAAGAATTTGATAGTCAAGTAGTAAGTGGGATGATGATCCCTGCTCCTTATTGCTTGGCTATTATTGTTTAACTCAACTACTATTTAGAATACTTATGATTCAACGAATTCAAACTGTTTATTTATTGATTGTTGTAGGATTGCTGATTACAGCCATGTGTTTGCCGATGGGCTACTTCATTGATGCGATGGGAGAACATCCTTTTAAGGCATTAGGATTGGAAGTAAACGGTGCTATTCAGTCTACATGGGGCTTATTCGGAATTCTGATGGTTAGCACCATCGTGGCTGTGGCTACTATCTTTTTGTATAAGAACCGTATGCTGCAGATTCGTATGACAATTTTCAATAGCTTATTATTGGTAGGTTATTACATTGCTGCCCTTGCTTTTTATTTTGCATTGAAGAATGATGAAAATATGTTCCGTATAGGCTGGGCATTGTGTTTGCCGCTTGTTTCTATCATCCTGAACATACTGGTTATCCGTGCTATCGGACGGGATGAGGTGATGGTAAAAGCTGCGGATAGATTGCGATAAAAAGGGCTAAAGCCCCCAGAAATAGAAATCCCCGCTAATTCGTTTAGAGTTAGTGGGGATTTTTTTTAGTTCGTTGTGAATGAGATCTTTAAATAAGAGGTTTTAATCTCTTCCTCCTTGAAAGAGGGGTTATTTCTTCAAATCAAATAAATATGTGAGCTTTATGGTAATGGTTCCATGCGCTGCACGGGCGAAATAATCTTTCTTAGTAGTGCTGTAGAAATCAGACAGGGCAAAGTAATAACGGCCTTCAACGATGAAGCTACCAGCTTTCTTTGTTCTAAGTTCTACACCACCACCACCGGCAATACCATAGTCAAATTTATTTTGAATCTTAACTCCGTACAGGGCTTTCTGTGTATCAGATAAGCTATTCATATCAATACCTTTTATTGTTTCCGATTCACTGATTAGAAAGCTGATTTGAGGACCTGCATGGACAAAGAATTGCAATCCTCTGTCTCGTCCGAAAGCGAGGTGAGCGAGGAAAGGAATATCTATATAAGTCATTTTGCGGGTGTAAGTTTTAGTAGGGTCCTTCGAAGTGACTTCATATCCGTTGGCGTCCAGTGATATTGTTTCAAATAATTGGTCCCAGCCTCGTTGCGAGACATTCAACTCGACCTGTGCGCCACAAATCATGGCAAAATACTTCTCGGATATATAACGTGCTGTCAAACCTCCGGTAATTCCCATCAGGCTATTTTGCTTGATGGTGGGAGTAAAAGAAGCACTGTTTAAATTGACACCTCCATTGATACCTACCGATAAATTGTTTCGTGCTTCTCCGATTTGAGCGACAGCAGGAAGGGCAAATCCTGTAAGTAGGAGTGTTGCGATCAAAAATGGTTTTATCTTTATCATTTTCGTATTATTCGAAGTCAAGTTTTACTAATTCAAAATTCTTAGTGAAACGTATGAAGAACACCTTTTTATTAATAAATCCTCCCCAGTTGTTTACACGCTCGAATTTGAATCCGGTCTGGATAGGAGTCAGGTTCATTTTAGGCAGATTGTTTTCCAGTTCCGAGCCATAAAGCGATAATCCTTTCAGGAAGAAGAAGCCGGTGTCAAAACCCAGCATTGCGTAATTAGGGTATTTGCTTGCCAAATCTTTGCTATACCATTTATGGTAAGCATTGGTAAACTGCACAGCTGCCGGGAACAACGTATTCGTATAGAATGAAGAATAGAAATATACATCCAATTCAAAGAAGTTTTCCAGATGATCTCTGGTATAGGTCTGCCATTCCGGATAGCCGAACAGATGAATATTCTCTGCAGGATTCTCTCTGACTAACAGCGTCAGTTGAGGAAGTATCTTAATTAGTAAGACGTTGTTGCCTGATGTCGGAATAAAGATGTTTTCTTTATCACTGCGGAGCGCTGCTTTCAACGTTTCTTTCGTTGCGCTTTCACTGACGTTTCTCATTGGAATTCCTTTACTTTTCAACTCTTGTTTCAAGCCGCTGATAAATTCCGCTTTCTCCTTATCAACGCTCGCCGGTTCTATGAAGATAACGTTTGCATTGGGAAATTGACGGGTGAAGTGCTCGTAAACTTCTGAATATAAGTAAGATTGAGGCGTATTGATCTGATAAACAGCTGGGTTGTTGAATACCTCTTCTCCTTTTTGAGAGAAAGGAATCACCAGGCGTATGTCGTTCTTCTCTGCGAAGTCGGACAATGGCTTTATTTGATTCTGATGCATCGGACCGAAGATGATATTCATACTTTTCATCTCGTTCTTGGCAAGAATCGTATTTAATGTAGAAACCTCTTTTCCGCAATCATATACATATAGATCAAGAGAAATACCTGTACGCTTCAGACTGTCTACTGCCATCAGGAAACCTTCGTAATATTCCACCATGCGTTTGTCTTCCTGGAAAGGCAACAATAAAGCTGCTTTAATGGTAGACAGCTTTTGGGGAGTCTCTTTACTTTTGCGGAAAAGCTCGCTATTGCTGGGAGGAATAGCGTAAGGATCTTCCTTCTGTGTAGGTTGCACGGTCGTTGCTGCCGGGTAAGGGATGCAAAGGAATTGTCCCTTTTTCATGCCTTTTTTCAGTTCCGGGTTAGCTGCAATTAACTCCTGCTCGCTGATTCCATATTCACGGCTCACGCTAAAAATAGTCTCTTTGCGTTTTACCTTATGCATATCCTTGCATTTCGGCACAACAGGACCTTGAATGGTGGTCTGTTCGGTAGGCGTTTGAGTTGCAGTAGCAGTTTGCTCTTCTTTTTTCTGCGGAATCAGGATGACCTGTCCGATGCGGAAATTTTCGGCACTCAAACCGGGGTTTGCTTCACAAATATCTTTGGCGGATACATTATACATGGTTGTCAGTTTGTATAGTGTTTCTCCGGCTTGAATCGTATGGAATGTTTCTCCCTTCTGACTCTCTTTTCCCGTAGGAATTTTGATTGTCTGTCCGGCATAGATCTTTTCGTCACAGCCCGGATTCAGACGTATAATGTCTGATGTAGTGACATTATACATCTTGGAGATGGAGTATAAACTTTGTCCTTTTTCGATGGTATGCAAGAAATATGATTGGTTTTCTTGTGCATAACTGATAGCATATGAAACGCTTATAAAAAGCAAAAATAAGAATATACGGTTTATCGGTTTCATCAAATTATAACTATTGGTTCTTGAAATCAAGGAACAAAGGTACAAATAATGCCCTATATCTTCATAAGATTTGAGTTAAGAAAATAATATTGTGCTTTTTTAGGAGCATATTTCGGGCGGAAACATTAATTTTGCAACATTTATGGAAGGATATGAATATGCAGGAAACAGAATATATTAATGTGTACGGTGCGCGCGTGCACAATTTAAAGGATATTGATGCCGAAATTCCCCGTAACAGTTTGACTGTTATCACCGGATTGAGCGGTAGTGGAAAATCTTCTTTAGCCTTCGATACGATTTTTGCCGAAGGACAGCGTCGTTATATCGAAACTTTTTCAGCGTATGCCCGTAACTTCTTGGGCAATCTGGAACGTCCGGATGTCGATAAGATAACAGGTTTGAGTCCGGTTATCTCCATTGAACAGAAAACAACGAATAAAAATCCCCGTTCTACCGTAGGAACGACTACGGAGATATATGATTATCTCCGTTTGCTGTATGCCCGTGCGGGAGTGGCTTATTCGTATCTGTCGGGTGAGGAGATGGTGAAATATACCGAAGAGCAGATTCTGGACTTGATTCTGAAAGATTATAAAGGAAAGAAAATATATCTGCTGGCTCCGCTAGTTCGTTCACGTAAGGGACATTACAGGGAACTTTTCGAACAAATACGTAAAAAAGGATACCTGTATGTGCGGGTGGACGGAGAAGTGCGTGAAATCACGCATGGTATGAAACTCGACCGCTATAAAAATCACGATGTAGAAGTGGTTATTGATAAATTAGTGGTAGCGGAGAAAGATGACCGGCGCTTGAAACAGAGTGTGGCAACCGCTATGCGCCAGGGAGATGGGTTGATGATGATTCTGGATGCCCAATCTGAAAGTATCCGTCATTATAGTAAGCGGCTCATGTGTCCCGTCACCGGATTGTCTTATCGTGAACCGGCTCCGCATAACTTCTCATTCAATTCACCGCAAGGAGCATGTCCGAAGTGTAAGGGATTGGGAGTAGTCAATCAGATTGATGTGGACAAAGTGATTCCCGATCGTGAACTTTCCATTTATGAAGGAGCGATAGCACCTTTGGGAAAATATAAGAATGCGATGATTTTCTGGCAAATCGGTGCTTTGCTCGAGAAGTACGACGCAACACTGAAAACTCCGATAAAGGAGTTACCGGACGATGCGATTGATGAAGTCTTGTACGGTTCTGATGAACGGATTAAAATCAAGAGTTCGCTGATCGGTACTTCCTCCGATTACTTTGTTACTTACGAAGGAGTGGTGAAGTATATTCAGATGTTGCAGGAAAAGGATGCTTCTGCAACAGCACAGAAATGGGCGGAACAATTTGCCAAAACAACGGTTTGTCCCGAATGTAAAGGGGCTCGTTTGAATAAAGAAGCTTTGCATTTTCGTATCCATGATAAGAATATCAATGAGTTGGCGAATATGGACATCAACGAGTTGTACGACTGGTTGATGAAGGTGGATGAGTTCCTGTCCGATAAGCAGAAGAAAATATCGGTGGAGATTCTGAAAGAGATTCGCACACGTTTGAAGTTCTTGCTGGACGTGGGTCTGGATTATCTGGCATTGAATCGTAGCTCTGTTAGTCTTTCCGGTGGTGAGAGTCAGCGTATCCGCTTGGCTACACAGATTGGTTCGCAATTAGTGAATGTACTTTATATTCTCGACGAGCCGAGTATCGGTCTGCATCAGCGTGATAATCTGCGTCTTATCAACTCGTTGAAAGAACTCCGCGACATGGGGAACTCCGTGATTGTAGTGGAACATGATAAGGATATGATGCTGGCTGCCGATTATGTCATCGATATGGGTCCGAAAGCCGGACGTCTCGGAGGCGAAGTCGTTTTCGCCGGAACCCCGCAGGAGATGCTGAATACAGATACAATGACTTCGCAATATCTGAATGGCAAGATGAAGATAGAAATCCCTGCCAAGCGTAGAAAAGGAAATGGGAAATCTATCTGGCTGAAAGGAGCGAAGGGGAATAACCTGAAGAATGTAGATGTTGAATTTCCGTTAGGTAAACTGATTTGCGTAACTGGTGTGTCAGGAAGTGGAAAATCCACCTTGATTAATGAAACTTTGCAACCGATTCTTTCACAGAAGTTCTATCGTTCTTTGCAAGATCCTTTGGAATATGATTCGATTGAAGGGTTGGAAAATATAGATAAGGTAGTAGATGTGGATCAATCACCTTTGGGACGTACGCCACGCTCCAATCCTGCGACTTATACCGGTGTGTTTTCTGATATCCGTAACCTGTTTGTGGGTCTGCCGGAAGCTAAGATTCGTGGTTATAAACCGGGACGTTTCTCCTTTAATGTTGCAGGTGGGCGTTGTGAAGCATGTACGGGAAATGGTTATAAGACGATTGAAATGAATTTCCTTCCTGATGTATATGTGCCTTGTGAGGTTTGTCACGGTAAACGTTATAACCGGGAAACACTGGAAGTACGTTTCAAGGGAAAATCAATTGCCGATGTACTTGACATGACGATCAACCGTGCTGTGGAATTCTTTGAAAATGTGCCGCAAATCTTGAATAAGATTAAAGTCTTGCAGGATGTCGGACTCGGATATATAAAACTGGGGCAATCTTCTACCACTCTTTCCGGTGGAGAAAGCCAGCGTGTGAAACTGGCAACGGAGCTATCGAAAAGAGATACGGGCAAAACTCTTTATATCCTTGACGAACCGACTACCGGACTTCATTTTGAAGATATCCGTGTATTGATGGGAGTATTGAATAAGCTTGTAGATAAAGGTAATACTGTTATCGTCATCGAGCACAATCTGGATGTGATTAAAATGGCGGATTATATTATCGATATGGGCCCTGAAGGTGGTAAGGGCGGGGGAGAACTCCTTAGTTACGGAACACCGGAAGAAGTTGCGAAGAGCCCTAAAGGATATACACCTAAGTTTCTTCGCGAAGAGCTGGGTCTCTAATTTAAATCATAGAGTGCCAACTTATCGGACAATCTTCGATGAGTTGGCACTTATCATATCATATTCTTTATTTATCAGATATAGAACTTATAAATACAACGAAAATGAAAATCAATAAAACAAATGCCGCACGGCTGTTAGATAAAGCTAAGATAGCCTATGAATTAATTCCCTACGAAGTAGATGAAAACGACTTGAGTGCTGTTCATGTGGCAGCAAGTTTAGGAGAGAATATCGAGCAGGTCTTTAAAACGCTTGTTCTGCACGGCGATAAAAGCGGATATTTTGTCTGTGTCATTCCGGGAGAACATGAAGTTGATTTGAAACTGGCAGCTAAAGCTTCGGGTAACAAGAAGTGCGAGTTGATTCCCGTAAAAGAACTTCTGCCACTTACCGGATATATCCGGGGAGGTTGTTCGCCGATCGGTATGAAAAAGCATTTTCCTACTTATATTCATGAAACCAGCCAACAATTTCCGTATATTTATGTAAGTGCCGGTGTACGGGGACTTCAGATAAAAATAGCTCCGGAAGATTTGATTCGTGAATCCAGGGCGGAAATTTGTCGTTTATTTGAGGAGTAGTTTAACAAATCATTGTGCAAAAACTCGAGAAAAAGTATATATTTGCAAAATATATGTGGTATCGACCATTAAATCATTAATTTAATAATTTATATTCTATGTTTAACAAACACCCTAAAGGACTGATAGCAGCCGCTTTAGCCAATCTAGGTGAGCGTTTTGGCTTTTATACTATGATGGCTATCCTTGTGCTTTTCTTGCAAGCCAAGTTTGGAATGAATGGAAAAGAAGCAGGATTTATTTACTCAACTTTTTATTTTTCTATTTATATTTTGGCGTTGGTCGGAGGTATTATTGCCGATAAAACGAGGAACTACAAAGGAACTATTTTCACAGGAATTGTGTTAATGGCAGTTGGTTATTTATTATTGGCTATTCCATCTAAGACTCCGGTAGATAACAAGATGCTCTATCTGGTTATTACTTGTGCTAGTTTGTTTGTTATTGCATTTGGAAACGGATTATTTAAAGGAAATTTGCAGGCATTGGTAGGACAGATGTACGATAATCCTCAATATGCCAACATGCGTGACTCCGGTTTCTCTTTATTTTATATGTTTATTAATATCGGTGCTATTTTTGCTCCGTTTGCAGCTGTAGGCGTGCGTAACTGGTGGTTATCTACTTTCGGTTATAATTATGATGCTGATCTTCCTGCTTTGTGCCATGGTCAATTAGCAGGTACTTTGTCGCCTGAAGCTACTGAAACTTATCATACCTTAGTTACCAAAGCTTCTACTGCTCCTGTACAAGACTATACGGCTTTCGCTTCAGATTATTTGAATGTCTTTACTACTGGATTCCATTACGCATTCGGGGTAGCTATTATTGCTATGGCTATTTCTTTAACCATTTATTGGTTGAATAAGAAAAACTTCCCGGATCCCAGCAAAAAGACCGTTGCTTCTTCAGCATCTTCTACAGTTGTAGAAATGAGTGCACAGGAAGTAAAACAACGTATGTATGCTCTGTTTGCTGTATTTGGTGTTGTTATTTTCTTTTGGTTTTCATTCCATCAAAATGGTCTGACTTTGACTTATTTTGCGAAAGAATATACTGACTTGAATCTGTTTGGTATGCCTATTTCAGCAGAGCTCTTCCAATCGTTAAATCCATTTTTTGTAGTGTTCCTGACTCCGGTGATTATGGCTATTTTTGCAAGTCAGCGTAGACGTGGTAAAGAGCCTTCGACTCCTAAAAAGATTGCCATCGGTATGGGAATTGCTGCATTGGCATTTATTGTAATGGCAGTCGGATCTTATTTTGCTAATTTGCCGTTGCATGAGGATATTGTAGCTGTTGGAACTTCACCAGTGAAAGTTACTCCATTTTTATTGATGCTGACCTATCTGATCTTAACAGTAGCTGAACTGTATATCTCTCCATTGGGAATTTCATTTGTATCTAAGGTTGCTCCTCCTAAATATCAAGGTATTATGCAAGGAGGATGGCTGGGAGCAACAGCACTGGGTAATCAGTTGCTAGTGATTGGTGCTATCCTGTACGAATCAATTCCTATTTGGATGACATGGACTGTGTTTGTTGTAGCTTGTACGATTTCAATGTTTACAATGATTTTCATGTTAAAATGGCTGGAACGTGTAGCGAAATAAAATCTTGCCATTAACTAAATAAACAAAATGCCCCGGAACAAGTATCATAAATGTTCCGAGGCATTTTGTTTGTATATCAAATATCCAGTCCCATAATATAATCATTCATATAATACCCGTTACCAATCGGGAAATCACCTTCCCGCAACTTTCTCATTCCCATGTGCTCGTAAAACTGCAAAGCCTTATTATTACGATTTACGTTGAGCTCCATCAA
The DNA here is from genome assembly GCF_040913205.1 of Bacteroides sp. MSSM.1001136sp1_RTP21357st2_D2_RTP21359_211015. Taxonomy (NCBI): domain Bacteria; kingdom Pseudomonadati; phylum Bacteroidota; class Bacteroidia; order Bacteroidales; family Bacteroidaceae; genus Bacteroides; species Bacteroides sp. MSSM.1001136sp1_RTP21357st2_D2_RTP21359_211015. Next base: position 152,354 of record NZ_JBDFVF010000001.1, read on the forward strand.
ACAAGGTTCCGGGTGTATTTCTTTGATACACTTGATTGCTTCCTTGAATAAAAAACTGCCGCAATGCGTGCCCTGAAAACGGGGGAGGACATATATCTTCTGAAGATGGAATACATCCTTTTCCTGTTGTTGAATGGAAACGTATCCGCATGGTTCATTCTCTTTATAAGCAATGGAGTACACATGTCCCTCTTCCTCCATTTGTTTGCGCACATTGGAAGGTGCATACATCCAGTCCATCATATAATCCAGTTGTTCGGGAGATAAAATTTCCTTGTAGGTGGCGGGGAATACCTCCTTTGCCATCTTATGAATAAGCTCGCAATCGGCTACCGTTGCTTTTCGAATTGTAAACATATGTATTTTCTATTTCTTGGTTTAACGGGCACAAATATAGCCATTATTTCTTTTTATAATAAGGTGGAGAGTCTCTAATGTTTTAATTATTATTAATTTATAGTACTTTGTAATGCAAGGTACTAAAGTAATGCATATATTTGTGCATCTAAAAGAAGTGAATAATGAAAGTAGACAATGTAAAATCACAGATGAGGAAAGGCATGCTTGAATATTGTATCATGCTTTTGTTGCACAAGGAGCCCGCTTATGCTTCTGATATTATTCAGAAATTGAAAGAAGCCCAACTGATTGTAGTGGAAGGCACCTTGTATCCATTGCTTACCCGTCTGAAAAATGATGACCTGTTAAGTTATGAGTGGGTAGAATCTACCCAGGGACCTCCCCGCAAATACTATAAACTCACTGAACAAGGAGAAGTCTTTTTGGGAGAGCTGGAAATTTCCTGGAAAGAACTTAACGATACAGTGAATCATATAGCCAATAGATAATCCGAAAAAGAAGAAATAAAAATGAAAAAGACATTGACCATAAATTTAGGAGGAATTGTCTATCATATAGATGACGATGCCTACCGACTGTTAGATAATTATCTGTCTAATTTGAAGCATTACTTTCGTAAACAGGAGGGTGCGGAAGAGATCGTAAACGATATTGAGATGCGTATTGCCGAACTGTTTGCAGAGAAAGTAACTGAAGGAAAACAGGTCATCACAGTTTCGGATGTAGAAGAAATTATCGCTCGTGTCGGCAAACCGGAAGACTTTGGAATTGCTGATGAGGATATGGACTCACAGAAAAGAACGGAACAAACATCGTCCGCTAATCAAGGCAGTACGCAAACCGCTGCTCAACGCCGCTGGTTTCGTGATCCGGATAATAAATTGTTGGGAGGCGTAGCGGCAGGATTGGCAGCTTACTTCGGTTGGGACATCACATTAGTGCGTATATTGATGATTATCCTTGTATTTGTACCTTATTGCCCGATGATTATACTTTATATTATCGGATGGATCGTTATTCCGGAAGCCCGTACTGCCGCGGAAAAATTGAGTATGCGTGGAGAAGCAGTGACCATTGAGAATATTGGCAAAACAGTGACAGACGGTTTCGAACGTGTAGCGGACGGAGTTAACAACTATATGAACTCCGGCAAACCTCGTACCTTTCTTCAAAAGATAGGCGATGTATTTGTTTCCATTGCTGCTGTTCTCTTTAAAATATTTCTGGTAGCTCTTGTCATTCTCTGCTGCCCTGTCTTGTTCGTACTGGCCGTTGTACTGGTAGCACTGGTGTTTGCAGCAATTGCCGTGGCAGTTAGCGGAGGAGCACTGCTTTACGAGATGCTGCCTGCCATCGACTGGATGCCGGTTGCTTCCGTATCTCCAATGATGACACTGCTAGGTACGATTGCCGGAGTTGCCCTCATCGGCATTCCGTTAGGAGCTTTCTTGTATACTATCTTGCGGCAATTATTCCATTGGTCACCGATGGGAACGGGTTTGAAATGGTCGCTATTGATTCTATGGATATTGGGTGCAGTCATAATGATTATTAATCTTTCAGCTCTTGGCTGGCAACTGCCTTTGTATGGCTTGCACTGCTCTTAACGAAGTCTCATTCTATTAAAAAAGGATAATATTTATTCCTTTATAAGTAAATGTACCCCGATAGTGTGTCCGGGGTACATTTTTTGTTTACTCTAATTCATCGTAAATCGAGAAATTTTTAGTAAGTTTGTAAATACGTATTCAGGAAATAAAAATGGGTGAACATATATGTTTTAGGAGAAATGAACGTTTAGCGACAGTCAACCCTTATTGGAGAGGAAATCCGATGGTGCGCGGGCGTTTTTTTAATCGGCAGCATCGCTTCCGTCCGGGGATGGGGAGTGTACTGAAATGGCGTCTTTCGCCCAATCCCCAACGCAAAGAGAAGAAAACGGTGAAATGGGATCCGAAAGTTTGTTATCTCCGTTCATTGGATGCGGTGGTGGGAGATTCCCTGATATGGCTCGGACATAATTCTTTCTTTCTCCAGTTAGCAGGTAAACGAATCATGTTCGATCCTGTGTTCGGCAGTATTCCTTTTGTGAAGAGACAGAGCGAGTTTCCCGCTAATCCTGACATATTTACAGGGATTGATTATCTACTTGTCAGCCATGACCATTTCGATCATTTGGATAAACAGAGTATAGCCCGTTTACTGAAGAATAACCCGCAAATGAAACTCTTTTGCGGCTTGGGAACCGGTGAGCTGATTCAGGGATGGTTTCCCGAAATGAAAGTGATTGAAGCCGGATGGTATCAACAAATGGAAGATGAGGGATTGAAGATTACTTTTCTACCGGCACAACACTGGAGCAAACGTTCCGTACGTGATGGTGGCCAGCGACTGTGGGGAGCTTTCATGCTGCAAGGAAATGGAATTTCTCTTTATTATAGCGGTGATACAGGTTATTCCAGTCACTTCCGTGAGATTCCCGATCTGTTCGGAGCACCGGATTATGCTTTGTTAGGCATCGGGGCATACAAACCTCGCTGGTTTATGCGTCCCAATCATATATCGCCTTACGAATCATTGACTGCCGCCGGGGAAATGCATGCTGGTCTTACCATTCCCATGCATTATGGCACATTCGATTTGTCTGACGAGCCTTTGCATGATCCCCCGAAAGTCTTCGCAACAGAGGCTAAGAAACGGAAGATTCCGGTGAAGATTCCCTATTTGGGAGAGATTGTGAAATTGAATAAACAGAAATAATTAGATAAGTACCTGCCATGAATTAATCGTTATTTTTCTAGGTACGGATTTCACGGTTTTTAGTGTTGTTATTGTTGCAAAGTAACCGTGTTAATCTGTGTAATCCGTGCCTAAATTATTATATAAACTAATTATGAATACATATTTACGAATAAAGAGATGAAGAAATTAGAAGTAAAAGATTTGAAAGAAAATTTTTTCGAAGCGATTGGAAAAGAGTGGATGCTGGTTACAGCCGGAACAAAGGAGAAGTTTAACACGATGACAGCAAGTTGGGGTGGCATCGGCTGGTTGTGGAATAAACCGGTTGCTTTCGTTTTTATCCGTCCCGAACGGTATACATACGAGTTTGTAGAGAAGAACGATTACCTGACACTTTCTTTCTTAGGAGAAGAAAATAAGAAAATTCACGCTGTTTGTGGTTCCAAGTCGGGACGTAATATAGATAAAGTAAAAGAAACCGGATTGAAACCTGTATTTACAGAAAAAGGAAATGTCCTGTTCGAGCAGGCACGTTTGAGTCTGGAATGTAAGAAACTTTATGCTGACACTATCAAACCGGAATGTTTTCTGGATAAAGAATCAATAGAGAAGTGGTACGGTGGTGCTCATGGAGGTTTCCATAAGATGTATATTGTAGAAATTGAAAATATTTATTCGGAGTAAATTTAGCGAACTTTTTTATAATTTTAGCCGATTTTGATGAATGCAATGGAGAAGCCCCTGAACTCAAAAGATTGAGAACAGGGGCTTCTTTTAGTTTACTATGTTTATTCTACTATGTAATTAACGTAAAATTTTATTTAGACGGAGCTTTTTTCACCCATTTGTCCAACCATTCAAAGAATGTGCGTTGCCATAACACTCCATTCTGTGGCTTCAATACCCAGTGGTTTTCATCCGGATAAATCAGCAGCTCTGCAGGAACACCACGCATCACGGCAGCATCAAAAGCAGCCATTGCCTGATTAGCCAGGATACGGTAGTCTTTTTCTCCATGAATACAGAGAATAGGAGTATCCCATTTCTCTACGAATAGGTGAGGAGAGTTGGCAAACGTACGCTGTGCCACCGGATTCTGTTTTTCCCAGTATGCGCCTCCCATATCCCAGTTGGCAAACCATTTTTCTTCAGTTTCCAGATACTGCATTTCCATGTTGAAGATACCATCATGAGCAATGAACGCTTTGAACCGTTTGTCGTGATGTCCGGCCAACCAATATACGGAGAATCCTCCGAAGCTGGCACCTACGCATCCCAGACGATCTTTGTCCACATACGGCTCTTTTGCCATTTCATCGATAGCAGTGAAGTAATCCTTCATACACTGGCCACCGTAATCGCCACTGATTTGTTCATTCCATTCCACACCGAATCCCGGCAAACCGCGACGGTTTGGAGCAACGATGATATAATCATTAGCTGCCATAATCTGGAAGTTCCAGCGATAAGACCAGAACTGGCTTACCGGACTCTGCGGACCTCCTTCGCAGAACAGTAAAGTCGGATATTTCTTGTTCGGATCAAACTGTGGAGGATAAATCACCCATGTCAACATCTGTTTACCATCTGTTGTTTTCATCCAGCGACCTTCCACTTTACCCATTTCCAGCTGGTCATAGATTTGTTTGTTCTCCTGTGTCAGTTGAGTGGTAGAACCATCCAGTGCCACAGAGTAAATCTCATCACCCATACTCATTGAATGACGTTTCGCAATCAGCTTATCTCCGAAAAGAGCTACCCCTTCGTAATCATACATTCCTGAAGTAATAGTCTTTACCGAATCATTTGCCAGGTCAAGCGCATAAATTTGTGATTCTCCATGCCATACACCTGTGAAATAGATCACTTTAGCATCTGCTCCCCAGACAAAAGCATCCACATTCGATTCGAATGCCTTACTCACAAAACGCTTCTCGCCAGTTTCCAGGTTCATGATGAACAGACGGTTCAGATCAGCTTCGTATCCGTCACGTTCCATGCTCTGCCAGGCAATATACTTGCCGTCCGGTGAGTATTGTGGGTTGGTATCATATCCTTTGTTCTCTTCAGTAATATTTTCTGTTTTCTTAGTATTCAAGTCATAGATATAAATATCAGAGTTGGTAGAAATCGCATATTCCAGTCCTGTCTTTTTACGGCAAGTGTAAGCCACTTTGTCCGAAGTCATATTCCAGGCAAGTTGCTCAATGCCACCCCAAGGCTTCATCGGACTTTCATACGGTTCGTCGTTCAGAATATCCACGATATTGGAAATGCCGTTACCATCAAAGTCGGCAACAAAAGGATGCGGAGCGGTCGTCACCCATTCATCCCAATGTTTGTACATCAGGTCGGTAACGATGATACCGGTAGCTTTCGGCAGGTCCGGATACTTATCAACAGTGCTTTCTTTCGTCTTTACTTGTGAAATAAACAGCAGTTTTTTGCCATCCGGTGAGATGGAATATCCTTCAATATTTCCGTCGTAGTTGGTCAGCTGCTTGCGCCCGCTACCATCCGGATTCATTTCATAAAGCTGGCTGCTTCCGTTGTCATTACTTAAGAATGCCAGTTTGGTGCCTCCCTTAATCCAAGTCACCTCATTTTCCTGATACGGGGTATGAGTGATTTGTTGATTTTCGCTTCCATCTGCGTTCATTACGAAAACTTCGCGGTTACTTTTGTTTTCCGGTACGCTGTAATACGCTACCGTATACGCAATTTTCTTTCCGTCGGGCGATACAGCGAATCCGCCGATACGTCCCATAGCCCAAAGTGCTTCGGGAGTCATGCGCTTCCCTTCGATCTTAATATCCGATTTCTCGATAAGCACCTGATCTGTCTTGCCTGCGTCTTTGGTTCCTCCGCAGGCAGCTAACAACATTGCTGCCGACATCATAATTAAATTAGCTTGTCTCATATATTTTATAAAATGTTTATTTTCTTGCGAAGATAGTGAAAAAAGGATTTAAATCTTCTTTTTCTGCCAGTTTCCTTTCTTCATATACCAGTAGCAGAACATCAGCGTGAAAATACCATATACGCATTCCGTTGTCCAGGCAAATGCGACGTCCATCCGCAGGTACATGATGAAATATGCAGAGTATGTGACGTAGATAGCCAATACACAAAGTTCCATAGCCAGTGCAGTCCGCGTATTCCCTGTACCTGATACCGATTGGAAATAAACATTGGCAGGCACCAGCACCAGATAGGCAGAACACAATACCCACAGTGAAGGCACGGATGCTGCTCTCAAATCCGGCATATCTGTATAAATACGTAGGATCAGATCCGGAAATAGACAGAAGAATATCAGAATTGGCAATACAAATATATATCCAATGCGAATGTGCTGCCTGATAGTACCCCGTACACAATCCTGTTCACCTGCACCGATCAGATTGCTGACCAATGAACCACAGGTGGATGCAAATGCCATTGCAATCATAAACGGGATTCCCGACACGTTTCGGATAATGTTCGCGATTGCCAAAGAGCGCTCTCCCAAATGTTCCACAAATAGAAAGAACATAAACCAGGTAGACAAAGAAACAAAGTTCTGAATCATTGTCCACACAGAAACATTCAGTATTCGTTTCAGTGTTTTCCCTTGGAACTTAGGCAGTATATTCAATGCATACTTCCTGCAGTCAATCCGCTTCCAGGTATAGATGATAAAGAAAATCACCGATACCATTTCAGCCAGCGAAGAGCCGATAGCAGCACCGGCAATTCCCAATTGCGGGAAACCGAATTTACCGAAAATCAGGATATAATTGAATACCACATTCGAAAGTACCATCACAATAGAGTTCAAAGTCAGCGTCTTGGTCTGCGTCGTACCTACAAAGAAGGCGCGGAACATCACCATGATAAAAGAGAAGAAAAACCCGTACACACGCCAATGAATATAACTCTCGGCTGCATCGTAAATGTGAGGAGACGAAATGATATTCTTGAGGATATATGGTGAGAATACGATGGAGAACGTGAATAAAATCACTGCCATGGCAAGCAGGAAATATATGCCCTGATAAAAAATGGGTCCGATTTCCTTGTAGTTTCCTTCTCCATTGCGACGCGCAATTAATATCTGGGCACCGATGCTGAAACCGAATGCCATCATGAAAATGGCAAGGTAATATACACCTGCAATGGCGGAAGCACCTAATTCGATTTCTCCGACACGTCCCAGAAAAGCAGTGTCCGTCATACCAATCATCTGTTCCATAATCAGACTGATTAGGATAGGGTAGGAGATTGTCCAGATTTGTTTATAAGAATATTTAGTTTTCATCCTATTTTATTTTTTAGAGAAAGAAAGCCGGGCGACCAAAATAGGTGTCCGGCTTTCTTAGAATAGATTTCGGGAATTACTCCTTATTTTTTATTCTGTCTTTGCTGCTGCAATTGCTCTTGTTGCTTTTGCATCGCCTCCAGGCGAGCAGCAAATCCGGTCTTTTTCATTTGTTTCGGGTCTTTCTTTTTCGCTTCAAGAATAGCCAACAATTTAGTTTCGTCAGTCGTTCTACGAAGCAGAATCATAGTACCCACACTAATCAGCGTTGACACGAAGTAGTAATAGTTCAAACCTGACGGATAATCGTTCAAGACGAACAAGAACATAATCGGCATCAGATACATCATCCATTTCATAGCCGCCATTTGTGGCTGCGCTCCGGTATCCTGCATAGACATTGTGTACTTTGTGTTCAAGATGTTTGTCAACGTCATCAGCAAGCAGAACAAGCTAAGATGGTTACCCAGGAACGGAATATGGAATGGGAATGTGATGAACGCATCATAAGTAGAAAGGTCGTCCGCCCACAAGAAACTCTGTTGACGCAGCTCGATAGCACTCGGCACGAACATAAACAAAGCCATCAGGATAGGAAACTGCAATAACATCGGCAGACAGCCGCCCATCGGGCTTACCCCGTACTGGCTGTAAAGGCCCATCACCTCCTGCTGTTTCTTCATTGCATCTTCCTGTTTCGGATATTTCTTGTTGATTTCGTCAATTTTCGGTTTCAATACACGCATCTTGGCAGAAGACATGTACGTTTTCCAGGTAGCCGGATAAACCAGCACTTTCACCATAATAGTCAGAATCAACAGAACGATACCCATGCTCAATCCCCAGCCGGACAACCAGTCGAATACGTTGATCGTGATAAACTGGTTAATCCAGCGAATCAGCGGCCAACCCAGGTAAACCAGTCGGTGAAGCTCCCATTTCTCGTCACGTCCTTTATCCAGCGCTTTCAGCGTCTTGAAGTGGTTCGGACCGAAGTAGAAGTACATCTCTGTCGGTTCTTTGCCTGACGGATCAAAGAAAGTATTCATTTCAGCAGAATAATCTTTGATATATCCGCTTCCCTGTTGTTCCATTTTTGACTTAACGGAAACCTTGTCGAAATCCTGTTCAGCGATAAATACAGACGAGAAGAACTGATTCTTGAAAGCTACCCAATCAATGCGTCCCGGCAAATTCTGACTGTCATCTTTGGCAGCAGACAAGTTGTCTACATTATCACCTGTTACTTTATAAGTCAGTTCCGACAGACGATTCTCATAAGTGAATCCTTTTTCCAGTTGGCGGGCACGTTGTGACCAGTCGATGTCTACATACTTAGTACTAGCCAACTTGTCTTCCATGCCTGTCGCTTTGATTTCAAAGTTCATCAGGTAGCTATCCGGTTTCAGCGTATAGATGAAATCGATATAGCTTGTGCTATCCGCAGCCAGGCGCATTGTAACACTACTGTCCGTCTTGTTCACAGCTTCAAAGAAATAATCTTTGGTCTGGATGGCTCCTGCCTTGTTGTAAAAGTTGAAGTTCATCGAAGCATCGTCACCGTCGAACAACATGACCGGCGTCTTTTTGTCTTGTGCCATATAATCTTTCAGCATGGCTGAATAGACACGTCCGCCTTTGGTTGTGAAAGTGATTTCCGCTACATTATTCTGGATGCTGATTTTAGAGTCGGTTCCATGCAAGGCATTGAAAAACAAAGCAGAAGAATCGGCAGCCGATGCCACCTCTTTTTGACTGTTAGCCAGTGCAGCTTCCGTTTTAGCCTTCAACGCTTCCTCCTGCTGCTGTACCACGGCAATAGAATCGTAGTATTTCTTTTGCGCAGCTATCTGTTCCTCGCTTGGACGGCTCAAAAAACTGAATCCTACCAATAATATACCTATCAGAACGAGACCTGTGATGGTGTTTTTATCCATTCTTATTTTAATTACAAATTATATAAATTACAAACTACCGGTTGTTTACCACGTATCGTTAGCCGTTCACCGTTGCTTTTTCGTTTTCGATGGCAGCTTTCACAAATGCAACGAACAACGGATGAGGGTTCAGTACCGTACTGCCATATTCCGGATGGAACTGTGTACCGACAAACCATTTCAAAGTCGGGATTTCAACGATTTCTACCAGATCCGATTCCGGGTTGATACCTACACATTTCATGCCGGCAGCTTCATATCGGTCTTTATAATCATTGTTGAACTCATAGCGATGGCGGTGACGTTCCTGAATATGTTCCTGTCCGTAAGCCTGATATGCTTTCGAACCTTTCTGCAATACACATTCGTAAGCGCCCAGACGCATCGTACCACCCATATTGGTGATTGCTTTCTGCTCTTCCATGATATCAATCACGTTGTGCGGAGTCTTTTCATCCATTTCACGTGAGTTGGCATCTGCGTATCCCAGTACGTTGCGTGCAAACTCAATAGCAATACATTGCATACCCAGACAAATACCGAAAGTCGGAATGTCATGTGTACGTGTATATTTGATAGCGACAAACTTGCCGTCGATACCCCGTTGACCGAATCCCGGACCAATCATTACGCCCGCCATACCTTTCAGAGCTTCACATACATTTTCGTCTGTCAGTTTCTCGCTGTTTACGAAATGAACTTCCACTTTGCGGTCATTGTAAGTACCCGCTTGCGATAAAGCTTCACGGATAGACTTGTAAGCGTCCTGCAAATCGTATTTTCCAACCAGTGCAATATTGATCGGTTCTTTTGTCTCTGCAGCGTGACGACGTTCCAGGAATTTACGCCATGGGCCGAGTCCCGGAGTTTCTCCTACCGGCAGTCCCATCTTTTCGAGGATAGTGCTGTCCAGCCCTTGTGCTTGCATCAGGATAGGTACTTCGTAAATTGTTTCCGCGTCGATAGACTGCACAACGGCTTTATCGTCTACATTACAGAATTGTGCCACTTTCTTACGCAGTCCGTCACTTAGCGGATGCTCGGCACGCAGTACCAGTACATCCGGCTGAATACCCACACTTTGGAGTTCCTTTACAGAATGTTGCGTCGGTTTTGTTTTCAATTCTCCGGCAGCAGCAAGATAAGGAACATAGGTCAAGTGTACGCAAAGAGCGTTCTTACCGAGTTCCCATTTCAACTGACGGATACTTTCGAGGTAGGGGAGTGATTCGATGTCACCTACCGTACCACCGATTTCAGTAATCACAAAATCAAACTTGTATTTATTACCAAGCAGTTTAACATTCCGTTTGATCTCGTCTGTGATGTGAGGAATCACCTGGATCGTTTTACCCAGATAATCTCCACGACGTTCCTTGTCAATGACGCTCTTGTAGATACGTCCCGTAGTAATGTTGTTCGCCTTTGTCGTTTGTATACCCAGGAATCGCTCATAGTGTCCCAAGTCGAGGTCGGCTTCGTGTCCGTCTACGGTTACATAGCACTCTCCGTGCTCATAAGGATTCAATGTTCCCGGGTCGATGTTGATATACGGGTCAAACTTCTGGATGGTTACATTATAACCTCTTGCTTGCAGCAACTTACCGATGGATGATGAGATGATCCCTTTTCCTAAAGAAGAGGCAACACCACCGGTGACGAAAATATACTTTGTTTCTCCCACAGCTATAACTGTTTTAATAATTGTTTACTTAGTAGTATTCTTACGAACTTAAAAACCGCAAAATTATAAAAAAAAGAGGAAGATTACAGTCTTTCGTCTCCACAATTTTATTAAAAAATGCAATTTTAAAAGAATCCTATGATTTCTGAACAAAATAATGTAGCTTTGCACTCTAAACCATAGACAAATATGATGAGAATTACTACTTTATGTTCAGCGTTTATCCTGTCAATCTTATCGTTATCGCTTTTTGCACAGGAATCTGTCGATCCCTCTCCACTTCCGACTGACTCTCTGCAGCCTGCTCCTGAAGCGATTAAACCTGCCAAAACGGTTAAATCTTCAACAGTTGTGGCAAAAGCCAGAGTCGTGAAAGCAGATACGCTTTCGGCGGAGCTTCAGAAATATTTGATGCTCAAACTGAATATGTCGGGGCCGACTCCGAAACTGGATACCGTTTCTTATTTATATAATAAGTATGTCGCGCAATTAGATTATTTGAACGACCTGTCTGTGCCGCCACGTTATATTCCGTCTGATCCCGATTATTTTCGTCTGTTCACACCATTGGCATATTATTATGCTCCGATGGCACAATATTCGAAATTGGAATGGAAGCCTATGCAATGGGACACCACTCCTCAACTGACAGCGGAACTTCTGCCTTATGATACCCTGGCATTTACCAAAACCCAGCGTGCCGAGAAAATAGTGAACAGTGCATTGATGGATCTTTATTTGGAACGTCCGAACTTGGTTGTCACTACAGAAGACCGCATCATGAGTCGTGATGTATTCCGTCACGATGTGAAGCCGAAAATATCTCCCAAAGCAAACGTTATTCATCTGTTTCAACCGGAAAATATGGATGATAATGTAGGGAAAGCCAATATGAAGATTAGTCGGCCGAACTGGTGGGTGACCGGAGGTAACGGATCGTTGCAGATTAGCCAGAACCACCTTTCGGATAACTGGTATAAGGGAGGTGAAAGTAACTTCTCCGGATTAGCCACTTTTCAGATTTTTGCCAACTATAATGACAATGAAAAGGTGCTGTTTGAGAACCAGCTGGAAGCTAAAGTAGGTATGACTTCCACTCCGTCAGATGAATATCATAAATATCTGTTCAATACCGACCAGTTTCGTTTGTATAATAAATTAGGTTTGAGAGCTTTCAAGAATTGGTATTATACCATTTCGTCCGAGTTTAAGACACAGTTTTTCAACGGATATAAAGCTAACAGCGAAGAATTAGTTTCCGCTTTCATGTCTCCGGCAGATTTGGCGGTCAGTGTCGGTATGGACTATAAATTGAGCAAGAAGAAATTTAATCTTTCAGTCTTTATGGCACCGTTGACTTACAACTTGCGTTATATCGGTAGCTCTGAAGTAGACGAAACTAAGTTTGGCTTAGACAAAGGAAAATGCTCTAAAAATGACTTTGGTTCCCAGTTACAATCCACATTGAACTGGACCATTATTTCTGCAGTAACTTTAGAGTCTCGTCTCAATTATCTGACCAACTATCATTGGGCACGTGTAGAATGGGAAAATACATTCAACTTCGTTTTGAACCGTTATCTTTCTACCAAGCTCTATATACATACCCGTTTTGACGATAGCTCGAAACCGACTGAAGGAGACAGCTTCTTCCAGTTGAAAGAATTGCTTAGCTTCGGTATCAATTATAAGTGGTAAGTAAATCGAAAGAATAGAAATCAGGCGCGGAATTTCCGCGCCTGATTTGTTTAGGGATGTTGTACAAAATATGGGTGGTAAAATAGAACCAATGTGATAGCGGATTTTTCACGTCCAAGATAGTCTTAACTGTATATTTCTATTTGTATGTAAAAAAAGAAAGCGTTTTTTCTTGTTTACTATTTATAATTTTATCTATCTTTGTCACCGAATTCAATCCATTGCCTAAGGAGTAATGGAAAAATGAGGGGTAAAAATACATGATCATTAAGAAAAATGACGATCGAAATCTTCTGCCAACAGATGTGATTGGCAGCAGCGTAGCGCGCTCAAAACGTTGGTTAGTGGCTATAGTACGTATTTGTCACGAGAAAAAAACAAGTGAGCGGCTTACGAAAATGGGGATCGAAAATTTCCTTCCAATTCAACAAGAAGTCCATCAATGGAGCGACCGCCGTAAAATTGTCGACCGGGTACTGCTTCCGATGATGATTTTCGTTCACGTTGATCTGCAAGAACAAAAAGAAGTCCTGACTTTATCTTCTATCAGCCGTTACATGGTATTACGTGGGGAGAGTACTCCGGCTGTTATTCCTGATCAACAAATGTTGCGATTTAAGTTTATGCTCGATTACTCGGATGAGACGATTAGCATGAGTACATCGCCATTGGCTCCGGGAGAGAAAATACGGGTAATCAAGGGACCATTGGCAGGATTGGAAGGGGAATTAGTACATGTGAATGGGAAATCGAAAGTTGCTGTTCGATTGACAATGTTAGGGTGTGCATGTGTAGATATACCGGCTGGGTGTGTAGAGCCGGTATCTGAAAATGGGGATTTACGTGATTGAGTAATCAATCTATTTTATAGGGGTATGGGGATTTTACTGCAAAAATGTAATGAAAGTCTGTAAAATAGCAGGCAGTCTATCTGACATCGGTAACCAAACAGTGGATATATTTATCGATGACCTCTCTCAAAAATAAAAATCCATAAAGTATTATGAATTATATCTTTACAAAAGATATAGTGTAGAAATGTATGTACGTATCGAAAGATGAAGGGATTCTCTGTTGGGCTACACCAACATGGAAATCGTAGTCATAGTCCTTGTACTGATCATAATCAATCAGATAAATCAAATTTCGAAATATTATTTTATTCATTTATACTATAATGGAAAAAACATTGAAGGGCATAGTGCAATATGCCCGCAAAAATTATTTTAGTTATTGGGTTATTTTAGGTATTGACACGGCAATTTCTGTATTATGTTCGTTGGTCGCTTATGCGGTAATTCATTATATGGCGCATGTTCCAATGACCGACTGGATGCTTTGTAAGTTTGCTTGCGTTTCTTTGGTGGCAAGTGTTGCGGGCTCTTTATTATTCCATACTTATCGTAATACAATTCGTTTCTCACAGGCACGTGAACTTTGGCGTATCATGTGTGCCGTTTTATTTAAAATTACCTGTTTGGTCATTATTTCTTTTGGAGTTATATATGAGACCCAATTGCCATATAATTATAAAATATCCTATCTTCTATTTGATGGTTTATTGACTTTAGTGATCTTGACAACCTTCCGTGTATCATTGATAATCGTCTATGATTTTTTATTGGATTGGGTGAATAAAAAGAACACACGTATTCTTATTTATGGTACTAATGAAGAGAGTGTAGCTTTGAAGTTACGTCTTAGGGATAGTGCCCATTATAAGGTAGCCGGTTTTTATGTATATGGCAAAAATAACAGCCGACGCCGATTGGCAGATCTTCCCGTTTATTACTTTGAAAATGAATCGGATGTTGATTATATTATGCGGAAGCGCGGAATTAAGGGGATTCTGTTTGCCCGTTATGAAGATACCCGCCTGGAAGAAAAACGACTTCTGGAATATTGTAAAAACAATGAACTTAAAACATTGATAGCTCCTACTATCAGTGAAGCGGACTCTGACGGAAACTTTCATCAGTGGGTACGTCCTATTAAGATTGAGGATTTGTTGGGTCGTGCCGAAATTAATATCAACCTTCGTCAGGTTGCAGAAGAATTCAGGGGAAAAGTGGTGTTGGTGACTGGTGCGGCAGGCAGTATTGGCAGTGAACTTTGCCGTCAATTGGTGCAGATGGGAATTCAGAAACTTATCATGTTCGACTCTGCAGAAACACCTTTGCATAATGTCCGTCTTGAGTTTGAGAAAAAATATCCAAATATAGATTTTGTTCCGGTGATTGGTGATGTGCGTGTGAAGGAACGCGTTCGTATGGTATTCGAATTGTATCATCCTCAAATCGTCTTTCATGCCGCCGCTTATAAACATGTACCATTGATGGAAGAAAATCCTTGTGAGGCTGTACTTGTCAATGTGACCGGTTCTCGTCAGGTGGCTGATATGGCTGTGGAATATGGTGCTGAAAAGATGATTATGGTGTCTACGGATAAAGCTGTAAATCCTACTAATGTAATGGGCTGTTCCAAGCGTTTAGCTGAAATCTATGTTCAAAGTCTGGGATGTGCTATCCGTGAAGGAAAAGTGAAAGGTCATACCAAATTTATCACCACCCGCTTTGGTAATGTATTGGGTAGTAACGGTTCTGTCATTCCTCGTTTTAAAGAACAGATAGAGAATGGTGGGCCGGTGACTGTTACTCACCCCGATATTATTCGTTTCTTCATGACCATTCCCGAAGCTTGCCGTTTGGTAATGGAGGCCGCCACAATGGGTGAGGGCAATGAGATCTTTGTTTTTGAGATGGGAAAAGCAGTCAAGATCGTTGATCTAGCGACTCGTATGATCGAATTGGCTGGCTATCGTCCGGGTGAAGATATCAAAATAGAATTCACGGGATTACGTCCGGGTGAAAAATTGTATGAAGAGGTGTTGAGCGATAAAGAAAATACGATCCCGACAGAAAATAAGAAAATCATGATCGCCAAAGTTCGTCGGTATGAATATGCTGATATTCTTGATACTTATGCAGAATTTGAAAAGTTGTCGCGCGCGGTAAAGATCATGGATACCGTGCGGTTGATGAAGAAAATAGTTCCGGAGTTCAAATCAAAAAATTCTCCGCGATTTGAAGTACTGGATAAAGAATAAATAGGGAATAATCAACAAAAGATTCTATAAATAAATTATCATTTAATATGAATAAATCATTGCGCACGCATTTGAATGTACGAAGCTTATATGGAAGTTTGTTTTCCTGTCTGATAGTGGTATTTCTGTTTGCTTCCTGCCAGTCCTATAAGAAAGTACCTTATTTGCAGGATGCGGGAGTTGTAAAGGACACCAATCAACAGGAAAATTTATATGATGCCAAGATAATGCCTAAAGACTTACTTACTATCGTAGTCTCATGTACTAGTCCGGAACTTGCAGTTCCGTTCAACTTGACGGTGGCAACTCCTGCTAATGCGGCTACTGCCAGCACCCAATTGACTACCCAGCCTGTCTTACAACCTTATCTGGTAGATAATGAAGGCAAGATCAATTTTCCTGTTCTGGGTGAATTGAAAGTGGGTGGATTGACGAAAAGAGAAGCTGAACAACTGATAATAGACAAACTGAAACCTTACATAAAGGAGACTCCGATAGTTACTGTCCGTATGGTAAACTATAAAATTTCTGTATTAGGTGAGGTTGCCCGTCCGGGTACATTTACTATCAACAATGAGAAAGTCAACTTATTGGAAGCTCTTGCCATGGCCGGTGACATGACGGTTTGGGGAGTTCGTGACAATGTGAAACTGATTCGTGAGGGTGCTGATGGCAAACAGGAAATTGTAACATTGGATTTAAACAAGGCGGAGACAATTCTTTCTCCTTATTATTGGTTACAGCAGAATGATATAGTCTATGTGACTCCTAATAAAGCAAAAGCTCGTAACTCTGATATAGGTAACAGTACCAGCTTGTGGTTCTCCGCTACTTCTATTCTGGTATCATTGGCAAGTTTATTAGTAACAATCTTCAAATAGTAATATAGATATGATTGAGGAAAAAAGAGAGAACCGGGGTGAGCAACCGGAAGATCAGGTGAATATTCAGGAAATCCTTTTCCGTTACCTGATCCATTGGCCTTGGTTTGTGGTTTCTATAATAATCTGTATCGCCTGCGCATGGGGCTACCTGCGTTTGGCCACTCCCGTCTATGATATAACCGCTACAGTCTTAATCAAGGATGACAAGAAGGGCGGTGGTGCGAGCATGTCCTCCGAACTGGAAAAGATGGGACTGGACGGCTTCGTTTCCTCGTCGAACAATGTAGACAATGAAATTGAGGTGCTGAAATCAAAGTCTCTTGCCCGTGAAGTGGTCAACAATCTGGGACTGTTTGTGACTTATAAGGATGAAGATGAGTTTCCTAATAGGGAACTTTATCGTACCTCGCCCGTAGTGGTGAGCTTGACTCCACAGGAGGCGGAAAAACTGTCTGCACCAATGGAAGTGGAGATGACTTTATTTCCCAATGGTGGGATGGATGCGTTGATAACAGTGAAAGACAAAGAGTACCGGAAACAATTCGATAAATTACCTGCTGTTTTTCCGACCGATGAGGGGACGGTCGCCTTTTTTGAAAGCAAAGATACATTGACGACCAATCAGGCTAAGGAGGAAAGTAAGGAGCGTCATATAAAAGCTTTTATAAACCGGCCGATGTCTGTGGCCAAAGGATATATCAAATCTTTGTCGATAGCCCCTACATCAAAAACTGCTTCTGTAGCTGTTCTTTCGTTAAAGAACTCAAATACCCAACGTGGCAAGGACTTCATCAACAAACTCCTTGAAATGTACAATATCAATGCCAATAATGACAAGAATGAGGTAGCCCAAAAAACCGCAGAATTCATCGACGAACGTATCGGCATTATTTCCAAGGAACTTGGAAGTACAGAACAAGACTTGGAGAACTTCAAGCGTAGCGCCGGAATTACAGATTTGAGCAGTGAGGCGCAAATAGCCTTAACCGGTAATGCTGAATATGAAAAGAAGCGTGTGGAAAACCAGACTCAAATCAATTTGGTGATGGATTTGCAACGCTATATGCAAGGTAATGAATATGAGGTCTTACCAAGTAATATTGGATTACAGGATGCGGCATCAGCTGGTGCAATAGACAGATATAATGAAATGTTGGTTGAAAGAAAGCGTTTGCTCCGTACATCAACCGAGAATAATCCGACGATCATAAATTTGGATACTAGTATCCGTGCGATGCGGAGCAATGTACAGGCTACGCTGGATGCTACATTGAAAGGATTGCAGATAACCAAAGAAGACCTTGCACGTGAGGCGAACCGCTATTCCCGTCGCATTAATGACGCTCCGACCCAGGAACGTCAGTTCGTAAGTATCGCCCGGCAGCAGGAAATTAAGGCCGGTCTTTATTTGATGTTACTTCAAAAACGTGAAGAGAATGCCATCACTTTGGCAGCTACAGCAAATAATGCCAAGATTATTGATGAAGCGTTAGCGGACGACAATCCGGTTTCTCCTAAGAGGATGATGGTCTATCTTGCCGCCTTGGTATTAGGAGTAGGATTTCCGGTAGGTATTATTTATCTGATTGGATTGACCAAATTCAAGATTGAGGGCCGTGCTGATGTTGAAAAACTAACTTCTCTTCCTGTTATTGGCGATATCCCGTTGGCGGATGAAAAGTCCGGTTCTATAGCTGTATTTGAGAATCATAATAACCTGATGAGTGAGACATTCCGTAATGTACGTACCAATCTTCAGTTTATGCTTGAAAATGGCAAGAATGTGATTCTGGTGACTTCTACCATCAGTGGTGAAGGTAAGTCTTTCGTATCATCCAATTTGGCCATCAGTCTTTCTTTATTAGGTAAAAAAGTTGTGATAGTTGGTCTTGACATTCGCAAGCCTGGCTTGAATAAGGTTTTTAATATTTCCCAAAAGGAACATGGTATTACCCAGTTTCTGACCAATCCGACAAAGAATCTGATGGATTTGGTACAGCCTTCCGATATAAACAAGAATCTGTTTATTCTTCCGGGCGGATCAGTTCCTCCCAATCCAACGGAATTATTGGCCCGTGACGGCTTGGAAAAAGCTATCGAAACGTTGAAGGCTAATTTTGACTATGTGATTCTGGATACGGCCCCCGTGGGTATGGTAACTGATACCTTGCTGATAGGGCGTACTGCTGATTTGTCGGTATACGTATGCCGTGCCGATTATACCCGTAAGGCAGAGTTTACTTTGATCAATGAGCTTATGGAAAACAACAAACTGCCTAACCTCTGTATCGCCATTAACGGCTTGGATCTTCAGAAAAAGAAGTACGGCTATTATTATGGTTATGGTAAATACGGCAAGTATTATGGCTATGGCAAGCGTTATGGTTATGGCTATGGTTATGGAGAGAAGCATACAAGTCGGGAGGATAAATAAACTGCTATTGATAAAACCAAATCAAACATAATATGCGTGATTTCAAAGAGATTCGGGTCGCAGTAGCCGGAACTGGCTATGTGGGACTGAGCATAGCGACACTGCTATCACAACATCATCATGTAACTGCCGTGGATGTAATCCCGGAAAAGGTGGAGAAACTAAACAACAAGGTTTCCCCTATCCAGGATGATTATATCGAGAAGTATCTGGCTGAAAAGCCGCTTGATCTTGTTGCCACTTTGGACGGGAGGTCAGCCTATGCTGATGCCGACTTTGTGGTAATAGCCGCTCCTACAAACTACGATCCTGTGAAGAATTATTTCGATACGAGTCGTGTGGAGGAAGTTATCGATCTTGTGCTTGAAGTGAATTCCGATGCCGTAATGGTCATCAAATCGACAATTCCGGTGGGCTATACCCGTAACCTTTATGTAAAATATGCCCAGAAAGGAGTCAAGAAGTTCAACCTGCTGTTTTCACCGGAGTTCCTTCGTGAAAGCAAGGCCCTTTATGACAATCTCTACCCGAGCCGTATCATCGTAGGTTATCCGAAGATCATTGACGGTCCAGAGTTTGCTGAAGAAAACAAGGCGATCCGGTCTGTCACGGATGTCACTATGTTACAGGAAGCAGCTAGGACATTTGCTGCCCTTTTGCAGGAAGGGGCTGTCAAAGAAAACATCGACACGCTCTTTATGGGCATAAAAGAAGCGGAAGCAGTCAAGCTCTTCGCCAACACCTATCTGGCTCTCCGTGTCAGCTACTTTAACGAACTTGATACATACGCTGAAATAAAGGGATTGGACAGCAAAGCGATCATTGAGGGCGTAGGCCTTGACCCCCGTATTGGGACACATTATAATAATCCTTCATTCGGTTATGGCGGTTACTGCCTGCCGAAAGATACCAAACAACTCCTTGCCAACTATCAGGATGTTCCTCAGAACATGATGTCCGCAATCGTGGAATCAAACAAAACCCGTAAGGATTATATAGCTGATGCAGTGCTCCGCAAGGCAGGTTATTATACGGGAAATGGACAATGGGACGCATCCAAGGAACATACTTGCGTCATCGGTGTATACCGCCTGACCATGAAATCGAACTCTGACAATTTCCGCCAGTCCGCCATTCAAGGTATAATGAAACGTATCAAGGCGAAGGGTGCGGAAGTGATCATCTATGAACCCACGCTTGAGGACGGGACTACATTTTTCGGCAGCAGGGTTGTTAACGATCTTGCTGGATTCAAGGTGCAGAGCAAGGCTATCATAGCCAACCGTTTTGACAACAGTCTGGAAGATGTGGAAGCAAAGGTTTATACACGTGACATTTTTAGAAGGGACTGACCATGTTGCCATATAATGTAGAGTTGGACGGAAAGACTGTGCTTGTAACGGGTGCTGCCGGTTTTATTGGGAGCAACCTTGTCATGCGCCTTTTCCATGATTTCCGAAATATCAGGGTAATCGGTATTGATTCCATCACCGATTATTACGATGTCAATATCAAATATGAGCGTCTCAAGGAAATAGAGTCGTTAGACCGTGACTGGACTTTTGTCCGTGCCTCGATTGCCGATAAGGATGCGATAGAAAGAATTTTCTCTGAAAACAAAATTTCCGTTGTCGTAAATCTTGCGGCCCAGGCAGGCGTCCGTTACAGTATCACCAATCCTAATGCCTATGTCCAAAGTAATCTTATCGGTTTCTATAATATCCTTGAAGCCTGTCGTCATAATGAGGTGGAGCACTTGGTTTATGCTTCTTCATCATCCGTATACGGCAGTAACAAGAAAGTTCCGTATTCAACTGATGACAAGGTTGATAATCCAGTTTCTCTCTATGCTGCTACAAAGAAGAGCAATGAGCTGATGTCACATGCATACTCAAAGCTTTATAACATCCCTTCAACTGGTCTTCGCTTCTTCACAGTCTATGGTCCTGCTGGTCGTCCTGATATGGCTTACTTCGGTTTCACTAATAAACTCCGTGAGGGTAAGACCATCCAGATCTTCAACTATGGTAACTGCAAACGCGATTTCACCTATGTTGATGACATCGTTGAGGGTGTAGTTCGCATCATGCAGCACGCTCCTGAGAAGCGGAACGGTGAAGATGGACTTCCAATTCCTCCATACAAGGTTTATAACATTGGTAATAATTCACCTGAAAACCTTCTTGATTTTGTGACTATTCTGCAGGAGGAACTCATTTGTGCAAATATACTCCCACAGGATTATGATTTCGAAGCACACAAGGAACTCGTACCTATGCAGCCTGGGGATGTGCCAATTACCTATGCAGATACCACCCCATTGGAGCAAGATTTTGGCTTTAAACCATCTACTAGCCTTCGTGACGGCTTGAGGGCGTTTGCTCAGTGGTATGCGAAATACTACGGAACATCTGAAAAATAAATGCCTCTAAGCAATTGGCGTGATGCTGCGGATCGAATCCGTTGCCTGCTACAAAACAATATAAACATGAAAGAATTATTGCGTAAGATCAGCAACTGGTACTTCTCGCGCAAGGCACTGCCCTACTGGTGCATCCTTGTCATGGATTGTATGGCAGTCTATGTATCAGGACTCTTTGTGTATTACCTCCAGCATGGAGGTTTGGAGTTGGCACAATACTTCTGGCAAGTCACCTTTGGTCTCGGCTTGTGTCTCATAGTGTATATCATCTCCTTCTTTGCTTTCCACACTTACAACGGTGTGATGCGCTACTCTAGCTTCGTTGACCTCCATCGCGTAGCCTACAGTACTGCTCTTGCAAGCGTTGGCACCTGTCTGCTTCATCAGGTACAGGTGTATGCAAAACTCGCACCTTATCTGCTTATCCCACGCTTCGATAGTGTCATCATGCTTTTCATTGTGGCCACTATGCTCATGTGGTGTTTGCGAGTGCTTGTCAAAAGTCTGCACGATACCTACCGTGGTGATGCCAACATCCAGAAGGTGTTCATCTACGGATGTATGCAAGGAGGAATAGCTCTCGCCAAGAGTCTCAAGAACGAGAACCTTCAGCGCTACCGCCTTTGTGGATTTATCTCCACTGACCGCTCTCTCAATGGTACATGGCTCTTGGGCGAACAGGTGCACTTTGATGAAGATAAGGTCGTTGCCACCATGAAGCGCTATCAGGTGGCAGTCCTCCTTGTATCTCCACTCCAGACCAACCATTTCATTACACGTACCACCCTCATCGATGCCCTCGTTGCTGCCAACATTAAGATCATGATGATGCCACGAGGAGTAGAAGAGTGGGACGGCAAGAGCGAATTGACTCATCAACAGCTTCACGAGGTTGAAATTGAAGACCTTCTTCCTCGCGAGAAGATTGAGGTGGATATGGATGCCATAGGCGAGATGCTTCATGACAAACGTATTCTCATCACGGGTGCAGCTGGCTCCATCGGAAGCGAGATGGCGCGTCAGGTGGCTAAGTTCCAACCTGCCGACCTTATCCTTGTCGATCAGGCTGAGACTCCAATGCACGACGTTCGCCTCTATATGGCTCGCAATCATAGCGACCTTCACGTAGCGACCATCGTCACCAGCATTTGCAAACCTGACCGTATGGAGAAGATTTTCTCTGAGTACCGTCCTGAATATGTCTTCCATGCCGCAGCCTATAAGCACGTGCCTATGATGGAGGACAATCCTACTGAGGCAGTACAGAACAATATCCACGGTACACGTGTCATTGCTGACCTTGCATTAAAGTATGGCACCAAGAAGTTCGTGATGATCTCCACCGATAAGGCCGTTAACCCGACCAACGTGATGGGTTGTTCAAAGCGTATCTGTGAAATCTACTGCCAGAGTCTCAATAAGGCTATTGCTGAAGGTTCCTTGAAATTTGAAACAGCCAACGGCAAGAAACCAGAGACTCAATTTGTGACTACTCGTTTCGGTAATGTCCTTGGCTCCAACGGTTCTGTTATCCCTATATTCAAGGAACAGATTCGCAAAGGTGGTCCTGTTACCGTCACTCACAAAGACATCATTCGTTTCTTCATGCTCATCCCTGAGGCATGTCGTCTGGTGCTCGAAGCTGGTACTATGGGTAAAGGGGGAGAGATTTTCGTCTTCGACATGGGTGAGCCTGTACGTATTGCCGACCTTGCTCAACGAATGATCGACCTCTCGGGTGCTAAGGATGTGAAGATTGAGTTTACTGGTCTTCGTGATGGTGAGAAACTCTACGAGGAAGTGCTCTCTGATAAGGAAGGTACAAAGCCAACGGTTCATCCTAAGATTATGGTGGCTTCTGTTCGTGAATATCCTTATGAACTCGCACTCCAGAACGAGAAAGAACTTTATGAACTCTCTTTTACTGCCGATGATATGACCATCGTGAAGAAAATGAAGGAAATTGTGTTGGAGTTTAAGAGCAAACATAGTAAATACGAAATACTTGATAAGTAGTAAATGGAGCTACAAGAGTTTATAGCAAGATACGAAGTTGCAGCCTCTTTGATTAGCAAGCCTACTGCAATTGAGGATCTGTCCAGCATATTTGGTAAGAAGTGCTCTTATCCGAGACAGACTGCTGACCTCGTGTAAAGTTGTATCAAAGGATTGTTAGAGACAAATACGGAAACCGATAATAAGAAGAATCGTATTTCGTCATAGTCTCCAATCTTTGGGTGTTGCAATTATGTAGGGAGTAGCCAACTAAGTACATTATTGATGCTTTCGAAACTCTTCAAAGTTTCCTTGATACTGGATTTTATAACGAATGGCATAATTGTAGAGAAATAAGATAACAATAAAACCCAAATACGATGTTTATTGGTAAGATTAATCCGCTCCCATTTTGGGAACGCTTCAAAGCATTCATCAAGTCGTACCCTGGCATGGCAGGAATTCTAGGGATTGCTTGCTTCGTATGGACATTGCTATATAAGATGCTATTTGTGAACATAGAGGCTTCATACCAGTGGTTGGTTCCACTGGGAGATGTTTTCTATGCAGTAGCTCTCTCTGTGATAGCCTCTGTTATTTTTTACTATTTCACAAGCTTTATCCCAAACTACAGAAGCAAGAAAACGATAGATAAGCTCTTGTTGAAATGGCTACAGCAACTTGATTGGTATGGTAAGCAAATGGTGGGAGACATTTCACAACTAAATTATGCCGAAGCCAGCAAGAAGAGCTTAGGAGCTATTGTAATAAGAAGCTTTCAGCTAAACCTCAGTTGGGTTCGCTATACTTTCTTGGGCCTTACTTTGGCAATTGGTTTGAATACTTTGATTACTGCTTCCAGATGGAGGATACATATATCGAGAAATGCCTTCAATATCAGGACAAATTGCCAGTCCAGATATTGGAAATTTTGAGGATATGGAGATACATGATAATCTACGATAAGCATTGAGTGATTGCAAGTTTCAGCTTGCTACAAATCAGGTAAACAATCTGATGGGAAGTCTGCAGGTAAATTATGATACGATGGAGAATCTATCTCATCTTATTTGGAACCATTGTAACAGTATGAGGTAGCTCGTTACATTATATCAGAAGAGTTCGGTTTATTGATTGACAGATAATTTGGTACTTTTAAATTAAATGATGAGTATTTCTCCTTGCGACAAATGAACAAACATTTATATTGGATTGATTTTGCAAAAGTCATAGGTTTATATCTTATGGTATTAGGGCATGGTAATATGGTTAGTGATGATTTGCGTTGTTATATTTATTCTTTCCATATGCCGTTGTTTTTTGTCATATCAGGACTCTTTGCAAAAGATTATATAGAGAGGATACCTGTCATAAAAGGTAGTTTTAAGACTTTGATGATACCATACATTTGTCTGAATGCGGTATGCTTGATTTTTTTTTCATTACTTGAATTGTACAAAGGGACTTTCAGTATCGGACTGTTGAAGTCTCAGATGTTTGCAATAGCTCTTGGTGTAGGTTATGCGACAGAATCTCTTACACCTGTATGTACGCCAATGTGGTTTTTCTATGCTCTATTCATTATTAAGATAGTATATGCAGTAGTGCCTAAGACAAAAATATCTAAAACACTTCAATTCGTGTTGTGTTTCGTAGCAGTAAGGTTGCTGACTTATTATAATATTGATACTTATATACCGTTAGACTCAGCAATAATGGCATATCCGTTCTTTTTAATAGGGACGGAAAGCAAACAACTTTTGAATAGCTCATGTTGCAGAAACTACAAGAAAGTTTCGCTTACTGTCATTGTTCTTGTATTATCCTATTTCATTTCTCAGTTTAATGGTAGGTGCGATATTGATACGATGCGTTATGGTTCTTATTATAGCTTATTTATATTTACCGGTATCGCTACCACGATTTCTATATTGACTATATGCAAGATGATAATTGAATATGTTTCATATATTAAGTCTCAACTAACAGTACTCTGCATCGGAGCCCCTTTGATTGTTGGATTGAATCTGCTTATTATAAATGTCGTAAAACCAATTTTCTCCTTTCTGGTGGGAGAATGGAATAGTATATATGGTATGATACTGGGGATAATTATTATGTGCCTCTTTTATCCTCTCATAATTTTCACAAAGAGATACATGCCAATAGTATTAGGAAATCGAAAAGAAAGGGAAAGAAATGAAGACTGAATCAATAGGTAAAAGATTGGCAAAGAACACTGCATATATGTATGTTCGAATGGTAATCTTAACTGTCATTACTTTATACACTTCAAGGATTGTATTGCAGCAACTGGGAGTTGATGACTTTGGAATATATGGTGTAATAGGTAGCGTTGTTGCTATGTTTTCCTCTTTACGAGGTTTGTTTGCAACATCCACTCAGCGCTTTGTTAACTACTCAATGGGAGAGGGTAAATTTGACAAGGTATGCACTATTTTCAACATGTCAATTTTGATTCATGTAATAATTAGTATCGCACTTTTTGTATTAGGAGAAGGTCTTGGAATCTGGTTCATTGAGTGCAAGATGTCTATTGATCCATCACGAGTATTTGCAACTCATTGGGTTTTACAGTTTTCTTTACTATCTGTTGTAATTAGTATGATTACAACCCCCTTTGATGCATTAGTATTGGCGCATGAAAAGATGAATTTTTATGCATACATTGCAGTATTAGAAGCTGTTCTTAGACTTGCAATAGTTTTCGCATTAGCATATTCTCCTATTGATAAACTTATTCTGTATGCCATACTGCAATTTATAATCACAATAATAGTATTCTTGGTGAATCTTTGGTATTGCAGATCTCGCTTTTCGGAATGTAGATTCAAACGAGTATGGGATAAGAAAATATTTATTGACATGAGTGCTTTTGCTGGATGGAATTTTTTGGGAAATACAGCATTTGCGATTACTCAGAACGGTCTAAATATGTTGATAAACACATTCTCTGGAGTTGTTGCAAATGCTGCAAGAACAATTGCTTATCAGGCAAATGCAGCTTTGGGTAAGGCTTTGGATTCAGTTACAACAGTTATAAATCCATACTGCACAAAAACATACGCATCAGGACAGATTGAGAGGACTTTAGATGTGATATATTTTGCATCCAAAATATATATTATTCTTCAGATCTTTATAGCATTGCCTTTATGTGTATTTAGTAAAGAGATATTGTTATTGTGGTTAGGTCAAGTTCCTGATTATACGATAGGATTTATGAAAATAATAATGCTGCATTCTGTTATTCGTTCAATACACTATCCACTAAATAACTTATTTAAGACGGTTGGCAATTTGAAACGATATCAACTTGCAGAAATATCAATTCTCTCACTTCCTTTATTGGCGTCTTATATCTTACTTAGACAGGGTTGTGAACCTTATGTTGTGTTCTGGACATTGATAATATTTGAAGTGATAAATTATGTGGCAATTATTGCAATAGCAAAAGAGGATGCTCATTTACCAATTAGAACATATCTAAAGAGAACAATTATTCCTTGCGCCATTTCAGTTATTATTACGCTTGGTGGTTATTCCTTATGTATGGCATACAGCGGATTATATTATCGTCTCTTTTTCTTAATAATTTCTATGGCAGTAGTTTTGGCAATAATGTTTTGTATAGGGTTAAATGCTTATGAAAGAAAACTAATAATCAATTTGTTAAAAACAGATAATCGAAATATTAGATAAATTGTCAAAGTTGACTAGATATTAGAAGGTATTCCCTGATATCTATTTTCCAAAATGTTGGCTTCTGTGATAATAGGTAACAACGTATGGGTAGGAGCTAATGCCACAATTCTTCTAGGAGTAAAGGTTGAAATTTTAAGTATTATCGCAGCAGGTTCTGTTGCTACCAAAAAGATGCCTTCTGGTGTATTGGTAGCAGGTAATCCGGTAGTTATAAAAAAGAAGCTCAGGTAGTATTTACTATCTGGTTTCGATAAGTCAGATAGAAAATGAAGAAAGTAATTGTCTTTGGCAATGACCATACCAATAGCGTTGGAGTAATCCAGTCGTTAGGTAAAGCCGGCTATAGATCTATAGGTCTTGTATATGGCTTCAAGAATGATTTTGTAAAGAGTAGTAAATATGTAGAGCGTGTTATATCTGCAAAGGATGCACAGGCATGTATTGATAAGCTTGTAGAAGCTAATTTCAATACTCAAGAGAGAATGCCAATTATTGCTACTTGCGATATGGCTGCTCTCACTCTCGAAAGAAACAAGGAAAGACTTAAGGATCGTTTCTTATTTGAACATGCAATAAATTATACCCTTGATTATCTTGCGAAGAAAGAGAATCAAGTACGTATGGCTATCGATGCAGGTTTCAATGTACCTAAGTCTTGGAATCTGAACGATACAAAGCAAATTCCAGATGATGTAACTTATCCTTGTCTTATTAAGCCATTGGTAAGTTGCGAAGGCGCTAAGAGTGATATTCGAGTGTGCTGCTCGCGAGAGGAACTTGAAAAGAATCTTAACTCTCTTGACTATACAAAGAAGGTGCTACTTCAGCAATATATTAAGCGTGATTACGAAATCAGCATCTTAGGCTGTGGGCTGTCATCAGGAATTTGTTTAATTCCTGCTATAGAAAACAAACTTACTCTCTATCCAAAACATGTGGGCTTGGAGTGTTTGGCCAACATGCAGTCATTGGAAGATGGACCGATTAAAAAAAGTATTGAGAATTTAGTATCTGCAGCTGGTTATGTTGGCTTATTCTCTGTAGAGATGATGCATTGTAAAGATGATGACAAATTTTATTTTACAGAGATAAACCTGCGAAATGATGGTGCAGAGGCTTTCGTTACAAAATATGGAGCTAATCTTCCATTGAATCACGTAGAAGATCTTCTCGGCTTGCCATTGACAAAGCAGACAGAATATCACCCTGGTTATTATATTTGGGAGATGCACCATTTTGCTTCTGTTGCGTGTGGCGATATTTCTGTTTGGACATGGTTGAAGGAAATTCGGAAGTCAAATGGTTTCTTAATGAGTCATTCAGGAGATATGAAGCCATTCTTTGTTCAGTTCATAAATCCGATATTGAGAAAACTGAAAATTAAGAGAAGCGAAAACTATAAATGAGAAGGATCATAATTATTGGCGCTTCACATCATAACACATTGAGCGTAGTGCGTTGTATTGGTGAAGCCTTCGGACAGATAGAACTCGTCATCGTAGGGTGTGTAAAAAGTTTTGTCTCCAAGTCAAAATATGTAAAAAATGCTACATTCCTAAAAGATGCTGATGCTTTGTATCAGTGGGCAATGAACAACAAAGGGCAAGACAAGCCGATTATTATTAGTTGTGCAGATGGCGTGTCACAAGTATTTGATATGCATTATGAGGAGGTGCACTCGTATTATGATTTCTTTAATGCAGGTGCAGACGGGGTTCTGACTGCTTTCATGGATAAGCAAAGGCAGGTTGAACTAGCTAAGGAAGTAGGCTTTGCAACACCTATTTCTGCTTGTTATACCAATAAGGATAGTGTTGGCGATTTCTCAACTTTCCCATGTATAGTTAAGCCATTGCAAAGCTATGTAGGTGGAAAGCATATATGGCATTGTAATAATACAAAAGAACTTCAGGATGTTGTAATTTCAGTTCCCGATGGAGTTATGCTTCAAGTCCAGGAGTTGATAAAAAATGAGCATGAGATTGTGCTACCAGGACTTATTACCAAAGACGAAATCTTTGTTCCGGGTTATATTTTGAAGCATCGCGAATTCTTGGGAGGAACAACATATTCGAGCGTCAAGAAGCATAATACTACAACGGAACAACTTGTAGCTTATTCGGCAACTATGTTGTGGAAGATAGGCTACGTGGGTTTATTTGGAGTTGAGGCGATGTTTAACGGAAAAGATTATGTGTTCATTGAACTTAATCTGCGAAATGATGCTACCTGCTATTCTATGGCAGTAGCGGGAGTCAATCTTCCTGCTATGTATGTTGATTCAGTTTTGGGTAATAAGTTAGAGCCAAAACAAATTTCTGAAATCACATCAATGGTCGAGAATAAAGACTTCTCACATGTTATCAGGAGAAATGTTGGCTTTACTCAGTGGCTAAAAGAGTTGAGAGGGGCACAATGTAAGTTTCTCTATAACAAGATTGACAGGGGGCCATTGTTTGCTTGTCTTTTAGATCAAATTACAAACAAGATAATAAATGAAACTTCGCGAATTACGACATAATTTTTGGAACTTGGGATTCATAGAGGAGGGACTTGCAGATACTCTCAAGAACAAGAATCCTAAGATTCATTGGGTGAAGAAGCGCATCAACGACCGTTGGTTCGCAGATCCGTTCATTCTCGATGTTACGGAGAGTGAGATAATTATCCTTGCTGAGGAATACTGCTACGATATTCGTCGTGGACGTATAGCACGTGTAGTGATAGACTGCAAGACTTTTGAAGAGAAAGGTTTTGAGATTATTCTTGATCTGCCTACACATTTGTCTTTTCCATTCATTATTCGTCAAAACGGCAAAGTGTATCTGATACCCGAGAACTCTGCATCTGGTTGCTCTACTGTTTATGAATATGATGATGCGACTCGCAAACTGACACCTCTTCATCATCTGGCAGAAGAACCATTTGCTGATGCTACCATCTTCGAGATGGAGGGTAAGTCTTATCTTTGCACTACAATGGTGCCGGATACCAACTCAAAATCAGTAAAGATTTACACTTTTGATAGAGAGAACCTGAAAGTCGCAGAGCGAGTTGCTACAGTGGAGTTTCCTATATTATGCGGTCGTAATGCAGGAGAGGTGTTTGCGGTAGATGGTCACTTGTACCGTCCTGCACAGGATTGCACTTTGCGTTATGGTCATGGCGTGATTCTCCAGAAGATAACAATGAAAGATGGCAAATGGAGTTTCGAGGATGTGAACAGCTTTTATCCGAACACCTTCAAGTACAACCATGGAGTACATACTTTCAATAACTATAAAGGATTAATAGTAATCGATGTTAGAGGATATCGTAATCCTGTAATGGGGCGAGTGCTGACATTCCTTTTCAAACTGATTGGTAAGAAATAAATGAAACGAGTACTACAGATAATGGGCGGTCTCAAACG
This sequence comes from Bacteroides sp. MSSM.1001136sp1_RTP21357st2_D2_RTP21359_211015, assembly GCF_040913205.1. Classification (NCBI taxonomy): domain Bacteria; kingdom Pseudomonadati; phylum Bacteroidota; class Bacteroidia; order Bacteroidales; family Bacteroidaceae; genus Bacteroides; species Bacteroides sp. MSSM.1001136sp1_RTP21357st2_D2_RTP21359_211015. The sequence continues at coordinate 183,054 of NZ_JBDFVF010000001.1, forward strand.
AGGAGGACTCGAGACCTTTGTAATGAATATGTATCGCTCCATCGATAGAAATGAGATTCAGTTTGATTTTTTGCTTGCTCAGGTAGCTGGTGGAGACTATGAGGAAGAGGCAAAGTCATTTGGAGCAAACATTTATCATCTGCCTGCCCGTAACAAGGGGTATAAGGCATATCATAAAGCGTTGGACGATTTCTTCCGAGAGCATCATGACTATATAGCTATTCATGAGCATATATCGTCTTTGACATCCATTGATCCAGCTTACTATGCCAAGAAATACGGCATTCCTGTGCGTATCTTCCACTCGCATAGTTCGTCTATCCAAAAGTCACTCCGTCTGCATTGGGTGCATACCATTCTGCACTACATAAACAAGGCGAAAGTACATACCTATGCTACCCACTATCTGGGATGCTCAGATAAGGCTCTTGACTGGCTCTACAAATATACAGGCGTTCGTTCAAAGGCAATGATGGTGAACAATGGAATAGATTGCGAGCAGTATACTTTCAACGAAACCATAAGAGCAGAGGTTCGTCAAGAGTTTGGTATTGGTGCAGACGACTTCGTAATAGGTCATGTAGGTCGCTTCATTCCTCTGAAGAACCAAGACTTCCTTGTGGATATACTTGCAGAACTTCACAAGACAATGCCTTCGATTAAACTTCTCCTTGTGGGTGAAGGCGATACTATGCAGGAGGTGAAAACAAAGGCAGAGTTAGCAGGTCTTAAGGATGCTGTCATTTTCACCGGAATACGTTCGGATGTAGTACGACTGATGCAGGCAATGGATACCTTCGTGATGCCATCTTGGTTTGAGGGGCTTCCTGTATCACTTGTAGAGGCTCAGGCAGCAGGGCTGCCAGTAGTAGCATCCGATACTATCTCGCACGATTCTGATATTACGGGAACAATCCTTTTCAAATCCATCAACGAGCCTGCTGCTAATTGGGCAAAGTGCATAGAGGAGTGGAAAGAGAAATGGGGGCGTCCAGACAATATTGAACAGATTAAGAAAGCGGGTTTTGACTCGAAGTCAACAGTAAAACAACTCGTAGAAATTTATAACGGTAATGTTTAGACAAGAAAAAGTACTACTCATATTTATGAGTTGTGTGTATGCAATTGTTGGCTATACTACCGATTACCCTACTATGCAATCGTTGAGTATGATGGGCTGGTTCGGATTGGTGCAGCTGATTTATTGCATCATGAGCTGGATGAAGAGGGGAAATCAGTTTATCTCTCCTTATATAATATTTCTCCTAACACTTTATATCTTTTCTTATGGTCAGTCTTTCTTGTGGGCTTTGGGGCTTGAGTCTGAACGGACCCTTGTAGGATTTAGAGGTTGTACCATTCCTGAAATTTTTGAAGCACAAGTTCTCACTTTAATAATGCTTGCATTTTTCCAAGTTGGAGCATCTTATTATTCTACGAATAGGCAGACTTTTTATAATGATGAAATATCCGTTGATGATACATACAGTTTAAGAAGGATTGGGTGGTTTCTTTTTATTGTTTCAGTTATACCATATTCGATGGAAACTGTTCAAAAAATGATTATTTCTATGACAAGTGGTTATGCTGCAATTTATCAAGGAGAAGACAAGGTGGGGCTATCAAACTGGTCAGGTATTATTGCGGATTATTGTATTCCGTCGCTTATCTGCCTATATATATCATATAGAAAACACAAGACAATGAGAAGAAGCATAACTCTCTTCTTCGTAGTAAATATCGTGGTAATCTTGGTTACTGGTGGTCGAACATTTGCAGTAATCCTTATCGCTCTTATAGTTATTCTATATAACTATTTGGTGAAAAGGCTTACAAAAAAATGGTTGCTAGTGGGCTGTATAGGTGCATTTGTATTGTTGCAAGTATTATCGTATGTGGCAAATGTTCGTGTTGAAAGTGGCAGAAGTGCAAGTTTGGAATCCATGAGATTAGAAAATAATGGCTCAATTGATGCAGTCGCAGAAATGGGGGGGACGATGTTTTGTTTAATAAAAACACGAAATCTCGTTCCGGAAAAGCAAGATTATCGTTATGGAAAATCATATCTTTATGCTTTCACATCCATAATTCCTAATCTTGGTTTTTGGGATATTCACCCTGCAAAGAAAGAAGCAAACCTTAGCGACTGGCTAACAGATTCTCTTGGATTAGATTATGGCACCGGTTTCTCGATGTGTGCCGAAGCATTTGCAAACTTTGGATATTTAGGATTTATAGCTTTCTTCTTTTGGGGTTGGTTTATGGCCAGCATATTGGGAAAAATTGAGTGGAGTGTCCAGACACGGAATTATGCTCAGATGGCTTTCTTATTAATTCTATTTTGGTTCTTCCTGACACTTCCTCGGAACAACTTTATCAATCTCGTCCGTCCAATCTTCTTTGTGGCAGGACCGATCTATCTATATTGTACGAAATTTAGTAGAAGATAACATGATATTAAATAGAGAAGACCTGAAACTATATCTAGCTGAAGATAAGAGAGTTAATGTGAAATGCTATGGGGAATCGCCTTTTTTGAAGCATTGGATAGGCAATACTGATGGATAGAGAGTATATCGTTATCTGAAGGTATTGCGATTACTATGAGTATTGGCTCAATACATCTTCACAATGTTACAATCCAATTGCAAAAATCCTGCACGCTATAATGACCAACTAGTATAAGCTCAAACTGTGTAGAAAGGCGGGGAAGTACAACATCAATGTATGTCGCCCAAATTCTGTAGGTTATGGGTTTAGAGCAACCATCAACTGCGAAAGCATGGGGAACTATTGTGTGGTCAATTCAGGTGTGGTTATTGGTGTGAAGACTGGAGTAGAACGGGGGCCTATAATTGGTAATCATGTAGAATTGACTACAGGATGCAAGGTTATCGGTGATGTTGTGATAGGAGACAACGCTATAGTGGCGCCCAATTCCGTTGTAGTTAAAGATGTAGAACAAGGTACTGTCGTTTCGGGCGTGCCAGCAAAGTTCTTAAAAACAACAAGAAAAGTATGAATTTATATTTCTTTACAGAATCGAGATTTGATAGTGTGAATGGAGAAATCTGGACATCACAAGGCTTCTCTATGGCTCTATGGCAGAGATACCTTGGTAAGTTCAATCATGTATATGTGGCTGCAAGACTCCAAAACGTATCTGAACATTCGAGCGATAATCTCTTTAAGTTAGAGGACAAGAGAGTGTCGGTCATTGGTCTGCCATATTACATAGGACTTGTACCTTATCTGAAAGCAAAGGGTAGCATCAAGAAGATTATCAACTCTTTCATTCACCCTGGTGATGCATACATTTGTCGAGTTCCGGGAAATATCGGTACCATTGCTGCAGAGTGCCTCAAGAAAAAGGGAATACCGTATGGGTTGGAGGTGGTGGGCGACCCTTGGGAGTCACTCTCACCTCAGGCTTTCGAATCTCCTTTTGCCAGAATACTTCAGGTGGTGGCTAAGCGTCAGTTGCAGAAGATTACGCACAACGCTTCGGCTGCTCTGTATGTGACGAATCATATTCTTCAAGGTAAATATCCTGTGAAGGAAGGCGTGTTCACAACGGGAGCATCGAATGTGATTCTTCGTGATGACTGCTATTCTGCCGAACCTCACAAGGTTGTAGACCGTGAGAAAAACGTACAAGTACGTATGTTGGCAGTGGGGACATTGGCTCAGTTATACAAGGCTCCAGATGTGATTCTGAAAGCATTGGCAATCGTAAAGAGCAAAGGATATAATCCGTTCCTGACTTGGTTTGGCGACGGACGATATCGTCAGCCGATGATCAAGATGGCAGAGGAGCTTGGGCTGAAGGACAATGTGAATTTTGTAGGTGCTGTAAAGCAAGATGTTATACGAAAGGAGTTTGAACAGACCGATCTGTTCGTACATGCGTCTCGTGCCGAAGGGTTGCCAAGAGCTGTGATTGAGGCTATGGCTTACGGACTTCCTTGTATCGGTTCTTCTGTAGCAGGAATACCTGAATTGCTTAGTCCAGAGGCTATCGTAAAGCCGAACGATGTGGATCGTTTGGCTGAAAAAATGTTGCGTTTTGTGGAAAACAAGCAGTTTGCACAAAGCGAAGCCAACAAGAATTGGGATGAATCGAAGAAATACCACAATGATATTCTTACTGAACGACGACTCTCATTCTATGATGAACTTATAAAACAGTCCTGATAATGAAATCATTACATTTAGTTAAAACATCAACAGGTGCTACTTGGGCTTTTCGTGTGATGCGCGATCTGGTGCAGATGGGTGAAGAGGTGCATGTGGCAATGCCTGTGGATGGTATATTGGTTCAGCAGTATAAAGATGCAGGTATCCATATCCACGAACTGAATTACTCGGTGAAGAATGCCTGGGGCACTATCAAGCAGATTTGTAAGGTGGTGAATGAGGTGAAACCGGACATCGTACATAGTCACTTTGTAGTGACAACCTTGTTGATGCGTCTAGCTCTCAGAAACTACAGAACTGCTAGAGTATTTGAAGTTCCGGGACCTCTGCATCTAGAGCACACCATTTATCGTAAGGCAGACCTGTGGACAGCCCAAAAGAAGAAAGACTTCTGGATTCCTACCTGCCGGTGGTCGATGGATAAATACAAGGAGTGCGGCATTGATGATAGCCGTCTGTTTCTTACTTATTATGGTGGCGACCTTGTGGATAGAGAGTACCAGAAGGGCTTGCTCCGTGAGGAACTTAGTCTGACTGACAAAGACATCATAGTAGGTATGGTGGCCTATATGTATGCGCCAAAGAAGTTCCTTGGTGAAAAGAGAGGTCTGAAAGGTCATGAGGATCTAATAGATGCCGTGGCTATGATTCAGGACAAGTACCCCAATATACATCTCGTGTTCATAGGTGGTCCGTGGGTAGGAGCCGAGAAATACGAGCAGGAGGTTATAGTATACGGTAAGGAGAAAGTGCGCAATGTGCATTTCCTTGGCACTCGTAGGAATGTGCCTGACCTGTATCAGGACTTTGATATGGTGGTTCATCCGTCACATTCCGAGAATTTGGGTGGTGCAAGCGAATCACTTATGCTGGCAGTACCTACCATAGCATCGAACGTAGGTGGATTTCCGGATATTGTGATTCCTGGAAAGACAGGTTTCCTCTCCGAACCGTTCAATCCGCAATCTATTGCTGATGCGATAGAAAAGGTTATAGCCAATCCTGCGGAGGCAAAGCAAATGGCAGAATACGGAAAGACCTACCTGCATGACCTGCTGAACGCCAAGAAGACATCAAGGGATGTTTATGACTTCTATAGGCTGATCATAGAGCGTTTCGACAAAAATAACCCTCAATAGAAATTTGCTTAAGGATAAGAATTGAATCACTGCGGAGTTTGTTAGGTGTAGACTGCATTTTTCCCCATAGAGAGCAATCAGCCGGGTATCAATTTCATTCGTTTTAATGGCAGTAAGCATGATATGGGCGAAGTTTTTTATCTTCAGCGGATTTTCAAGGCTGACGGTTATCCCGGCTTCAGAAAGTAGGAAACAAGCAATGTGCTGTAATTGCCCGTGGCTTCCAGAATGCAATGATGCTTTGTGGCAGAAATGTTTTGGATAAACTCATGGACACCTCTTACGGTGTTCTTGAATGTTCTCGTCCTGCTTGTCTTGGCTGACGAATAGGCGGCAACAAAAGTCGCCTTGCTGACATCGATTCCAACGTAGGTCATAGTCTGAATGATTTATTAAAACAACATCTGTACATCGTGTGCTATCATTGCAAATGTGTGGTCTTAAAAGCCCATTGAACTATTCGGTTTCTGATGTAATAAAGTGTGTGGCCCAAACATACTACACGGTCTTTATGACTAATGAAAGATCTGCCTTATTCCACACTTTGATGTTGAAATTTTATGCAAAAAAATAATGATTAAATGGAAATATACAATGGAAGAAAGAAAAACTATTTATCTCTGCCTTGCTCACATGAGTGACGAGGGGTGGGAACAGAAGTATGTGAAGGAAGCGTTTGATACCAACTGGGTGGTGCCGATGGGTCCGAATGTGAATGTGTTTGAGCAAAATCTGGCCGATTTCGCTAATGCTTGCTCGGATGGCTCAAAGCTGGATCGTAAAGTGGTTTGCCTTTCGGCCGGTACAGCTGCCGTTCATCTAGCACTTATTGCTTGTGGTGTACAGTCTGGAGATGAGGTGTGTGTGCAGTCGTTTACCTTTTGCGCATCTTCGCATCCAATTACTTACCTTGGCGCAAAGCCGGTGTTCATTGACTCTGAGCGAGAGACATGGAATATGGATCCTGAAATTCTTGAAAAGGCAATTCTTGACCGAAAGGAGAAAACTGGCAAATATCCTAAAGCAATCATTCCTGTAGCTCTCTATGGTATGCCATACGACTGTGAAAAGATTATGGCTGTAGCCAACAAATACAATATTCCTGTTATTGAGGATACAGCAGAAGGTATGGGAAGCCGATTTGATGGACAGGTGTTAGGTACCTTTGGCCGTTTCGGTGTGCTCTCTTTCAATGGAAATAAGATGATTACTACCTCTGGTGGAGGTGCACTTATTTGCCGTAATGACGAGGATGCCAACAACATTATGTGGCACGCTACACAGGCACGTGATGCTTATCCTTACTACCAGCATACCGAGATTGGCTACAACTATCGTATGTCGAATGTTTGTGCGGGTATCGGCCGTGGTCAGGTGACTGTTCTCAAGGATCATATTGCTCATCATAAACACGTTCAGGATTTATATAAGGAACTTTTGAAGGAGGTGAAGGGCGTGCATCTCCATGAGCAGCCTGCTGATCCTCGCTATGATTCTAACTTCTGGCTTTGTGCTGCTACCATCGATCCCGATGTGAAGGTTCTAGGACAGGAGAACGCCTACAAGGAAGTCATTAAGACGGCAGTTGGTGGTGCTGCAGGAGTGATTAAGGCGGTAGATTCAGCCGTTACTGACTGTCAGCCTAATGCTAATGTGGAGGCATTACGCGTGTTCATGCTGGGCAAGAGAGTGGAGTGTCGTCCTGTCTGGAAGCCGATGCACAAGCAACCGGTATATGCCGATGCGGTAGCATACGTCAATGGCGTATCGGAAGGCATCTTCAAAGTCGGCTTCTGCTTGCCGGCGGGTCCTTATGTATCAGATGATGATGTACATTATATTGTAAATTGTATCAAGGAGGCTATTGTAAAGTAATATGCTCACAACATCACAAAAAATCTATATTGTATGCATTAAGAGACCCATTGGGTTTCTTGGCGCATTAGTGGGATTGACATTGTTGTCTCCAATATTTCTCGTTACCATCATTCTGCTCTTTTTTGCTAATAAGAATGGTTGGAAGGGCGTGTTCTTTACTCAAGAACGTCCGGGTAAGAATGAGAAAATTTTCAAGGCACTGAAGTTCAAGACGATGACGGACGAGCGAGATGCATCAGGTAACTTGTTGCCTGATGCCGACCGTTTGACCAGGGTGGGGAAATTCATCCGTTCGACTTCTATCGATGAACTGCCGCAGCTTATCAATATATTGAAGGGAGACATGGCCTTCATCGGACCGCGTCCGCTGCTAGTAAAGTATCTTCCTTTGTATAGCGAGGAGCAGCACCATCGTCATGACGTGACTCCTGGCATGAGCGGTTGGGCGCAGGTGAACGGGCGCAACAACATCTCGTGGACGAAGAAGTTCGAGCTGGATGTGTATTACGTCAATCATATTGGTCTCGTCATGGACGTGAAGGTATTCTTCACTACCATCAAGAAGGTGCTCTTTCGCGAGGGCATTAATACGACTACGGGCCAGTCGGCTACAATGGATTATTTTGATGGAACGAATTGATTATGTATTTATTTGGAGCAAGTGGTCACGGTAAGGTGATCAAAGAAATTATTGAGGCTAATGGCGGACAGGTGGAGGCATTCGTGGACGATAACAAGGAGGTCAATGAGTGTGCCGGTCTGCCTGTGTTGCATGATGCCATGGGGCTGTCGCCTATGATTGTGAGTATCGGGATAAACCGTATCCGCAAGGTGATTGTGGAGAGGCTTTCTTCCCTTAGTCTTCAACCCTCAACTCTCAGCTTCCCAACCGCAATACACCCTTCGGCTGTGGTTTCGTCTTCAGCTATGATTGGCGAGGGAACAGTGGTGATGGCTGGTGCTGTGATCAATGCAGATACGGTGGTCGGCAGGCATTGTATCGTGAACACGGGTGCGACAGTGGATCACGATTGTGTGATAGAGGACTATTGCCACATCGCCCCAGGTGTGCACATTAGCGGCGGTACGCATGTGGGCGAGGGTACTTGGATAGGTGTAGGCTCGTGCGTGATTCAGTACCTCAACATTGGTAAGAACTGCATGATAGGTGCAGGCAGTGTAGTAGTAAAAGACATTCCCGATAATGTGACAGCTTTTGGCTGTCCTGCAAAAGTTTATGACTTCTAAAGCACTGCTCTATGACTATGGCTGAATTTGTTTTTTACGATGTGTAGCGTGATGAACCTATTGGGCGCGACGGATACGGCAGGTACACTTTTTCGGGGCTTTTTCACATACACACGCAAGCGTGTGTGAATCATGGTATAGTAAGAAATCAAAGTTTATGTTCGTTAAACGATGAAAAACAGATGAAATGAATAGGAAGTACTGAAAGTGCTTTTTAATACGTTATGTTATAATTGAACATTTATAATGAGATGGAAAAATGTAGGTCCCTAGATTCATGTGACAAACATGAATCCCTACATTTAGTAGATTAGGAGCAATATAGTGATATTGTCCTAATCTCGCTCTTCATATTAGTGTTAGCACTAATATGATTTCCAAAAATACCAACTGTCTGTGAAGATCGTTGATATTTTTTATACAATAAGCCAGTGGTGGAAACCTAAAAGGATGTTATTTCTGCATACTCTTTCACCGCATCAAAGCACGGACATCCTTTCATCGGATTTAAGTCCCGGTGTCCCACGACTAGTGCTTTCGGAAACTGCCTTTTCAACTCCCTCAACAAAGCAAGCAAAGCTCCTTTTTGTTCCAGTGTACGCGTATCTTTCGGTTTTCCGTTCGCATCCAGTCCTCCCTCATAACAAACACCAACCGAATGGGCATTATGATTACGGCAGTGTGCTCCAATCTTTTCTAAAGCGCGTCCCCGGTGAATCTCCCCATCACGAGTGATGTAGAAATGATAGCCAATATCACGGAAACCACGGTGCAAGATATGATCCTGTCGGCAAGCCTCCGCCGAAAGGGACTTTCCTTCCGGCGTGGCACTGCAATGAATGATAATTAATGTAATAGTCCGCATGGGGTTACATGCAACTTTGTATTCCGAACACACCTCCGATGGCGGTGGCTACAGTGATAACGATTTTGAGAACTAAGCTCCATACAGAGCGGGGAGATGATGATTTACTCATACAATAACAGGTTTTAAATAAATTAATAATAGTTTTCTTTTACCACAGATTTACTGTAGGTTTGCCATAGGTTTACCACAGATCTACACAGACTCACACAGATAAATAATCGACTACTTTAATGACTACCAATTAAATTATAATCTGTGGAAATCTGTGTAATCAGTGGTGAATCTTTTAAGCAGCCGGGTCAGGTGCTTCGCCGCCTCCGTCCGGTTTCGGATCAGGGTTGTCACCCGAATCAGAACCTCCTCCGGCAGTTGTCGGTTTCTGATATTCCGCCTGCTGTTTCAACTGACTGTCGAGTTTCAGATTATTGGTCGACAGATTACCAGTGGCACGAGCTTTCAGACGCATGCCGCTAATATTCTTCTCCAACGAGAACTCTTCCAGCGTATCGGCTGCCTTACTGCGAATACCCACACCAAAAATGGCAAGATCATCAATTTTCACACATTTGCCATCCAGCAACAATTCCTTGATGCAATCTACCATATCCGAAAGCACACCTTTGATGACACCACCGGAATACGGTGAATTGTGCTTCGACATGTGTTCGGCAAGCTTAGCCAAATCAAACGTCTCGTCGCTTACTGCACGGGCGAACCACTTACCCGCATTCAAGCCTTTCTTCTGCTGGTTCTGATAAATTTTGTAACGAATCATAAAACAATAAATTAAAGGGTTAAACATATTGTCCGGGGATTCTTTTCCCTTTCGACGATACAAAGATACCACCCTCAAACTCCGGAAAATCAATAGTACACAGTTGCGTACGATTGTTGTCGGTTGTGTGCAATTATGATCGATTATTCAATGAAAAAGCGTTGGCTATGTAGAAATATTTTGCTATTTTTGTAATTGTAAATCAGAAACTTATCCATTATGAACGAATTCAAAATACGTGCCTACGGGCGCATGGAGCTGGCGCAACTCTATTCTCCGGAACTTACCGATATTGCTGCCTATCGAAAAATGAAGAAATGGATCTCTTTGTGTCCCGGACTTCTGCAACGCCTGTACGACTTAGGCTATGAATCAAAGCGACGCTCATTCACACCATTGGAGGTGAGAGTGATTGTGGATGCCCTGGGAGAGCCTTAAATAAAGCGCCACTTTATGATGCATAAAGCGCCGCTTTACGATGTCTAAAGCTTAGCTTTACACCTTCTAAAGCGATGCTTTATACAGTAAAAACGGATGCGGTAATCAAAATGAATGTACCAGTCCAAACGATTACAGTAAGTAAGGCGGGGACAGTGGGGACACTTTCCCCGTTTCACTCATACACACACGCACGCGCGTAACTTCCTTTGCCGTCTACACTGATTAGCTTACCTTGTCGGGTGAGACGTTTCAGCCAGGTGATGGCGGTGCTTTTGTTGATACCCAGAGCTGTTGCTTTTTCCAGCAACTCCGTGCGGGTAAATTCCTTACCCAGTTGCTGGAAGAGGAAATCCCGGTCGGCATTGGGCCGGTGGCTGACTTCCGTGTTGGGGAGGAATGACAGGATATGCATGGCGTGACAGTAGAGAGGTTCCGCCAAATTTAATACGGCGTGGAAGTCTTCCGCCGAGATGGATACGTTCCAGCGGGTGACGATGCCGTCCTTGCGGTTGTCCGAAGGAATAGACTTGTCGGGTGTGAAGGGGGAGGAGGAGGAAATTTGGAGGCTGTAGGGATTCGGGTGTTCGAGCGCGCGCAACACGGCTACTTCCGACATGATCCTGCACAAATTGATAGCCATACGCGCCACAAAGCTATACATTTCTCTGTCGTTGGCTATGCTCGAACGATCGAACAACTCCGAAAAGACGGCGTCAATTTCGTTTTTCTGCTCGTTCGTGAGCTGCAGCGTGTGGATACCATTCTTCTTTATCACGTCCAGTTGTTTTTTCCATTCCAGTCCCAGAGCGTTGAATACCTCTTCCCAGTCTGTTTCGTTGTCTACAAACTGGCTGACCCATTTGTCGATTCCGTACATGTAGTAGTACAACTGGCGGGAGGATCCTCCGTCTTCCGTTGTCGGGATGAAGGCTTTCACTTGGAGTGGGGTGCCCGACATCAGGAGCGAAAGGCAGACTTTTTTTGTTTCCCGATATTCTTGGTTACCGCGACGGTTGTAGGACAAGAAGTCGTGGTCGAACGCTTTGCGCAGCGTGTCGCTCCAATGGCCGTGTTCCGATCCGATGGCGGTGGACAGTGTGTCGGCTTCCGACTCGAAGATAAGTCCTGTACCTTCGGAGTCCATAATGTTTTGTAGAATGCCTGTGCCGGTGTTGTTGCCCGAAATCAAGAACATTTTGTTAGGGGGCATTTGCGGGACTTCCATTTTCGACCGCTCTTTTCCCATCGCGTCGTATTCGGCTTTTTCTTTTTTATAGATCTTCATTTGCTCCGCCACTTTCGCGCGAATCTCGTCATGGATGGGTTGCACGAGCAGGCGGAGGTAGGAGAGGATGCCTTTGCCGGAAGCAGAGGGCGCCACGATGAAACATTGGAGGCTGGGATAATAGTATTTGCCGCCATAGAGGCATCGCACGTGGCGCGACATGCAAGCTCCCAGTGCGGTGAATGCTCCCATCAGCATGATGTCGCGTTGAATCTCATTTTTCGCAACTTTGATGATACGCTGCAGGAGTTTCGGCCAGTTTGCTTCCGGCAGAGTGGGGAGCGGGTGTTGCGGATCGCTACCGGATAGTAGTTCTTCTTTTTCTTCTGTGATCGTTTCTTCGTCTGTTTCCTCATTTGCCACCTTATTATACGCGCGTGCCTGTGTGAGAATTTGAGGGGCTGTCCTCACTGTCCCCACTGTCTCCACATAGCTGATGGCGACTCCCGTCGCTTCGGCCAGGTGGAAAGCGGTGCCCAGGTGCACTTCTCCGCGTTGGGTGTGGAGTGCGTTGGAGAATACCCGTTCGGCATGTTCGCGCTGATACTTGGGAGACACCCGGCATAGGCGGTGAAAAAACTCACGTCCTGCTTCGCCGCAATCCGTTGCGATGGCGAATGACAATTGTACGTATTCAAGATAAGTGGGAGCAATGTCCGCTCCTGCCGCTTCGACTGCTTCGGTGAGACGGCATAAAGATTCAATATCAGTCATTTGGATTTATGATTTTTGATTTATGATTTATTCGTTGGTGGTTCTGAACAATGCTTCCGGGTCGTAACTAAGGAAACAGGATCTCACGAGGTCTTTGCCGGAGAAATCTACTTTGGATTTTGTTTCGGAAGAAACTGCTGTTACCGTATTGTATGCCGTCTCTACGTACCGCATCGCCCAACTCATGTTGTCTGTGATATTTTGGACATCATTTGTCGTGGAGGAATAATGGCAGGGAACAAATGCCTTTACACCCAGTCCGCTGGGGCTGACAAATGTGAGTACAGGTTGTAGGAGAGGATCGTCATAGAGCATACGTCGCATTTCCACTGCTTCCTGATAAGAGTGGAGACCGTCCACATCTACTATCACTAGGTGAGACGGGGAGACGAAATCCTTACTGCTACGGCGGGTGAATGTGCCGCAGGGGGTCACATATGGTAGTAATGACGCTTTGGCGGTTCGTATATCTTCGGAGTTGCGTACTTGTTCGGTCAGGGCTTTGAGATTCTCGTTGCAAGTAATCATTTGGAAAACTTGTTTGATGGAGACTTCGCAGAAGGGGATAAGCGTGGGAGGAGTCATCAGTCGGCCTTGTTTGTCTTTGATAGGAGCGATAGGTGGCATGAAATAGGACATTCTGTAGTTGTTTGGCATCATTTTCTTTTTGTTTCAAGTTAAAATATTTATTTTTGCAAAAAATATGAGTGTGTTTCAAAACACGGCGTAAAATTAGTAAATGCAAAATAGACATCGTCCCGACATGTTGGGATGAAAGTGAAAATAATTAACCGTTACGGTGTGATTTTAACAATAAAAAAGAATGGAAAATGAAAAAGGTTTTTATGTAGCTTTAGGAGTTTACATAGGAGAGTTGCAAAAGCGTGCGGATTTGAAAAATGACGAAATATGCAAGAGCGTACACATCGGCCACTCTACTTTTAATGATTTAAAAAAGGGGCAAAACGCCCATTGAGTGATTACGTAAAAGTGGTGGAGTGCTGCTTGGATGCCTTCAATGAAGAGGAAGCCGGAGTTATCTGGGATGAATGGAGGAGAATGTATTTTCAGTACAGGAGAAGAAAAGAGGAGGAGAGAGGAGAACGGTGAAAAAACAGATAAAGTAAAAGTGGCAGGCGGGAAAAAGTTTCCCGCCTGCAGTCTTTATGAATGGATTTTTTTGTAGCTTTGTGAAAAATAAGATTAATATGGAAGATTTGCAAAGATTATATCCTATCGGGATACAGACTTTCTTTAAGATACGTGAGGGGAATTTTCTCTATATTGACAAGACGGAATATGTGTACCGGATGACGCATTCGGCTTCCAGCTATCTGTTTCTAAGCCGTCCCCGACGTTTCGGGAAATCTTTGCTTACCAGTACCATTCACTGTTATTTCGAGGGACGGAAGGATTTGTTTGAGGGACTGGCCATAGAGACATTGGAGAAGGAATGGATACAACACCCGGTGTTGCACTTCGACATGAGTACCGCTAAACATGTGGACAGGGAGCAACTGAACGCGGAACTGGAATTGAAACTCATGGCTTATGAGGAGATTTATGGGCGTGTAGAAGAGGAACTGTATGTGAATCAGCGTCTGGAGGGACTTATAAAACGCGCTTACAAGCAGACAGGTAAAAAAGTGGTTGTCTTGATAGACGAATATGACGCTCCTCTGCTCGATGTGGTTCATGAAGAAAAGAATTTGCCACAGTTACGTAATGTGATGCGTAATTTTTACAGTCCGTTAAAGGCGTGTGATCCTTATCTGCGCTTTGTTTTTCTTACGGGTATAACCAAGTTTTCGCAACTTAGCGTGTTCAGTGAACTTAATAATATCACCAATGTGAGTATGCTGCCTGATTATGCTGCCATTTGCGGTATCACTGCTGAAGAACTCCGTACTCAAATGGCTCCCGATGTAAAGCATCTGGCTACCCGGTTGGGAATTACTGCAGAGGAGATGTTGGACAAACTGAAGGAAAATTATGACGGTTATCATTTTTCGTGGCCGTCGCCCGACGTTTTCAATCCTTTCAGTTTGCTGAAGGCGATGGCTTTGGGAGAGATCGGCTCTTATTGGTTTGAGAGTGGCACGCCCACTTATATCATAGAGATGCTGCGTAAATATGCTGTGTTGCCATCAGAAATTGGTGGCGAGGAAGCGTCTCCCAGTGATTTTAACGTGCCTTTGGAGTTGGCGACTAATTATATGCCGTTGCTTTATCAGGCCGGTTACCTTACGATAAAGGGTGCGGATTTGGAATTTGACGCATATATGCTTGATATTCCAAACAAAGAGGTGCGTGTCGGTCTGATGAAAAGCCTGATTCCCTCTTATGTGACGAGTGACAGTCATGAGGTGAACAGTGTGGTGCGTAATTTGGCGCGTAACATTGTGCGGGGAGATATGGACGAGGCTTTGAAGCTGCTTCAGGCTTTTCTTTCCACTGTGCCTTATTGCGACAACACGGATTATGAGGGACATTACCAGCAGATGCTATATGTGATATTCTCATTGCTGGGCATTTATACCGATGTGGAGGTGCACACGCTGAAAGGACGAGTGGATATGGTACTTCGCACCAAGACTACTCTTTATCTGGTAGAGCTGAAATTGAATCAAAATGCGAAGACTGCCATGAAGCAAATTGATTTGCAGCAATATGCAGATCGTTTTGCTCTTTGCGGGCTTCCGGTGGTAAAGGTCGCGATTAATTTTAGTGCGGAGACTCGGACAATTGCTGATTGGGTGATTTCAAGAGAGACGTACGCATAGTTGCATTGTAATTTAAATAATTTTAGAAGAGTATGAGTAGCAAGATATACCCCATTGGCATACAGAACTTTGAAAAAATCCGGACAGACGGTTATTTCTATATTGATAAGACTGCTTTGATTTATCAGATGGTGAAGACAGGCAGTTATTATTTCTTGAGCCGTCCCCGTCGTTTTGGAAAAAGTCTGTTGATATCTACGCTTGAAGCGTATTTCTTGGGCAAGAAAGAGCTTTTTGAGGGCTTGGCCATGGAAAAGCTGGAAAAGGATTGGATTACATATCCTATTTTTCATATGGACTTGAATACGGAGAAGTATGATACGCGGGAGAGCCTGGATAGTATATTGAATTTCACATTGGAGAAATGGGAACAGCAATATGGCACCGCTCCGTCAGAAACAACTTTTGCATTGCGTTTTCGCGGCCTTATTGAACGGGCTTACAAGCAAACCGGGCAACGGGTTGTCATTCTGATTGATGAATATGATAAGCCCATGTTACAAGCAATAGGTAATGAGGAGCTTCAGAAGGAATTCCGTAATACCATGAAAGCTTTTTATAGTGTGCTGAAGACCATGGATGGTTGTATTCAATTTGCATTTTTGACGGGAGTGACGAAATTCGGTAAGGTAAGCGTATTTAGCGATTTAAATAATCTCGATGACATCTCCATGCGGAATCAATACATAGATATTTGCGGAGTTTCTGAAAAAGAACTGCATGACGATCTGGAAATTGAACTGCACGAACTGGCAGATATAAAAGGGGTGAGTTATCATGAAATCTGCGACAAACTGCGGGAGTATTATGATGGTTACCACTTTACACACAATTCTATCGGAATATATAATCCGTTCAGTCTGCTGAATACTTTTAAATATAAAGAGTTTGGAAGTTATTGGTTCGAGACGGGGACTCCTACTTATTTGGTGGAATTGCTGAAAAAACATCATTATGATTTGAGACGTATGGCGCATGAGGAAACAAGTATCTCTGTACTGAATAGCATTGATTCTGCATCGGACAATCCTATCCCGGTGATTTATCAGAGCGGTTATCTCACTATCAAAGGGTATGACGAAGAATTTGGAATTTATAGTTTAGGCTTCCCTAATCGCGAAGTAGAGGAAGGATTTATTAAATTTTTGCTTCCCTTTTATGCGAATACCAATGCGGTAGAGTCGGAGTTTGAAATACAGAAGTTTGTTCGTGAAATACGTATCGGAGATTATGATTCTTTTTTCCGTCGTCTCCGGAGTTTCTTTGCTGATACTCCTTATGAGCTTATCCGTGATTTGGAATTGCATTATCAGAATGTACTTTTTATTGTCTTTAAGTTGGTCGGGTTTTATGTGAAAGCGGAATACCACACAAGTGAAGGGCGCATCGATTTAGTTCTGCAAACTGATAAGTTTGTTTATGTGATCGAATTCAAACTTGACGGGACGGCGGAAGATGCCTTACGACAAATCAATGAGAAACATTATGCACTTCCTTTTGAAGCTGGCGGCAATCGCCGATTATTTAAAATAGGAGTGAACTTTAACGCGAAAATGCGTAATATTGAGAAATGGATAGTGGAGTAATCCGCGAAATAATTGATAGAAAATCCCGGCTGAATAAATAAAAAGGCCGGGATTTTTTTTGTTTAGGATGTCTATTTGTCATTCTTGGGAAATATCAAATGGTAGCCATACCTTTTCCGTGTGCGATAACGAAAACACAAAAAATAACATTTTATTAGGTAGAAAAAGTTTGAGGAATGCTTCGTAGTTCACAAATAATGATTAAATTTGCCGCGATTTGTAATGCGGAGTTTGCAAAATGACGAATAATACTATAAAGCATCTAGGTATTGTGGAAAACATACAGGGTTCTCATCTGTCGGTGAGGATTGTCCAGACATCGGCTTGTGCGGCATGTAGCGCAAAGGGGCATTGTTCCTCGGCGGATAGTAAGGACAAAATCATAGATATCATAGATACCGCAGCTTCTTCCTATCAGGTGGGAGAGAAGGTGATGGTGGTCGGCGAAACGTCGATGGGCATGATGGCGGTATTGTTGGCTTTCGTACTTCCTTTCGTACTTCTTATATTTTCGTTGTTTCTTTTGATGGCATTGATAGAGAATGAACTGTATGTAGCTCTTCTTTCTCTGGCTGTCCTTATACCTTATTATTTCGTTTTATGGCTTAACAAAACGCGACTCAAACAACAATTTTCATTTACTATAAAACCAATAAATAACTAAAAACATTATGAATTTGATTCTGATTGCAGTGATTTCATTGGGAGCTATAGCGCTCGTGCTGGCCGCTATTCTTTATGTGGCTTCCAAGAAATTTGCCGTGTATGAAGACCCGCGGATTGCCCAGGTGGGAGAAGTGCTTCCCCAGGCTAATTGTGGTGGATGTGGCTATCCCGGTTGTAGCGGCTTTGCCGACGCTTGCGTCAAAGCCGGTTCGCTGGATGGTAAATTCTGCCCCGTAGGCGGACAGCCTGTCATGGCACAAATTGCTGATATCCTAGGGCTTGCAGCCGGAGAAGCTGAACCGATGGTAGCAGTGGTAAGATGTAACGGAACGTGTATGAATCGTCCGCGTATTAATCAGTACGACGGTGCGAAGAGTTGCGCTATTGCCGCTTCGCTCTATGGTGGGGAAACGGGTTGTAGTTACGGATGTCTGGGGTGTGGTGACTGTGTGGCTGCCTGCCAGTTCGATGCCATCCACATGAATCCTGAAACAGGACTTCCGGAAGTGGATGAAGCGAAATGTACCGCTTGCGGTGCCTGTGTGAAGGCTTGTCCGAAGGCGATCATCGAAATCCGTCCGCAAGGAAAGAAATCACGCCGTGTGTATATCTCTTGTGTGAATAAAGACAAGGGAGCTGTGGCACGCAAGGCTTGTACGGTGAGTTGTATCGGCTGTGGCAAATGCGTGAAGACTTGTCCGTTCGAAGCTATCACGTTGGAGAACAACTTGGCTTACATCGATCCGCACAAGTGCAAATCTTGCCGGAAATGTGTGGAAGTCTGTCCGCAGAATACCATTATCGAATTGAATTTCCCGCCGAGGAAACCGAAAGAAGAAGCTCCGGCTGCTCCAAAACCGGCTGCTGTTTCTAAAGAAGCGGTGGAAACTCCTGCACCGGCGGCAAAAGTGGAAACTCCTGCTGAAAAGGCTACAGAAGCTCCGAAAGTAACAGAATAATAACAGAATAAAATACAGAACTGTATGTTAAAGACATTTTCAATTGGTGGAGTTCATCCACACGAAAATAAATTGTCGGCACATCAACCTATTATCACAGCGGAAGTTCCTGCAAAGGCTGTTATTTTGCTGGGGCAGCACATTGGTGCGCCTGCAAAACCGGTTGTAGCGAAAGGGGATGTGGTAAAGGTAGGCACTAAGATTGCTGAACCTGCCGGCTTTGTTTCGGCGGCAATTCACTCTTCGGTCAGTGGTAAAGTGGCGAAGATTGATACTATTGTCGATGCCAGCGGTTATGCGAAACCTGCTATCTTTATCGATGTGGAAGGCGACGAATGGGAAGAAACAATCGACCGTAGCGCCACACTGGTGAAGGAATGTGAGCTTTCCGCAGAAGAGATCGTGAAGAAAATTGCCGATGCCGGAATCGTTGGTCTGGGCGGTGCTTGTTTCCCTACACAGGTGAAACTTTGTCCTCCTCCTTCTTTTAAAGCTGAATGTGTGATTATCAATGCCGTAGAGTGTGAACCTTATTTGACTGCCGACCATCAGCTGATGCTGGAACACGCGGAAGAAATCATGGTAGGTGTTTCCATCCTGATGAAAGCGGTGAAAGTGAACAAGGCATTTATCGGAATCGAAAATAATAAGCCCGATGCTATCGAACTGATGACTAAAGTAGCTTCCAGCTATGCAGGCATCGAAGTCGTTCCCTTGAAGGTGAAATATCCGCAAGGAGGTGAAAAGCAGCTGATCGATGCGATCACCAAACGTCAGGTGGCGAGCGGTGCGTTGCCTATCTCTACGGGAGCAGTCGTGCAGAACGTGGGAACGGCGTTTGCCGTTTATGAAGCTGTGCAGAAGAATAAACCGTTGTTTGAACGGGTGATTACCGTGACGGGAAAGTCGGTTGCGAAGCCGTCCAACTTCCTGGCTCGTATCGGTACACCGATGAAACAGTTGATTGACGCTTGCGGTGGTTTGCCCGAAGATACGGGTAAGGTGATCGGCGGTGGTCCGATGATGGGTAAGGCGTTGGTAAATATCGAGGTTCCTACTGCGAAGGGCAGTTCCGGCATCCTGATTATGAACCGGAAGGAAGCCAAACGTGGTGAAGCTCAAACCTGCATCCGTTGCGCGAAGTGCGTGAGTGCCTGTCCGATGGGACTGGAACCGTACTTGCTCGGAGCCTTGTCTGAAAACGGAGATTTTGAAACAATGGAAAAAGAAAGAATCATGGATTGTATTGAGTGCGGCTCTTGCCAGTTCACTTGTCCTGCCAACCGTCCGCTGCTCGACTATTGTCGTCTGGGTAAAGGCAAAGTGGGAGCTATGATTCGTGCACGTCAAGCTAAAAAATAACGAATATGGAAAATAAATTAATCGTATCACTATCGCCCCACGTTCATGGCGGAGACAGCGTACAGAAAAATATGTATGGCGTGCTGATTGCACTGATTCCGGCTTTTCTGGTGTCTCTCTATTTCTTCGGACTGGGTGCCCTGATTGTCACGGCTACTTCCGTTGCGGCTTGTTTGTTCTTCGAATGGGCGATCGGAAAATATTTAATGAAGAAACCGACCACCACCATCTGCGACGGCTCTGCCATCATCACGGGTGTGTTGCTGGCATTTAATTTACCGTCTAACCTGCCTATCTGGATTATCATCCTCGGTGCACTGTTTGCTATCGGTGTAGGTAAGATGTCTTTCGGCGGATTAGGCTGCAATCCTTTCAACCCGGCATTGGCAGGCCGCGTATTCCTGCTGCTTTCTTTCCCGGTGCAGATGACCAGCTGGCCGGTAGTCGGACAGTTGACCGCTTATACGGATGCTACCACCGGTGCCACTCCGCTGGCCTTGATGAAGCAAGCCATTTACGGTGACACTGCCGCTTTAAGCCAGATTCCGGACGCATTGACTTTGCTGATCGGACAGAATGGCGGATGCTTGGGTGAAGTGAGTGCACTGGCTCTGCTGATCGGACTCGTTTATATGCTCTGGAAGAAAATCATCACCTGGCATATTCCTGTGTCTATCCTGGCTACTGTGTTTGTCTTTGCAGGCATCATGCACCTGGCAGATCCGGAAAAATACGTTTCTCCGGTATTGCAGTTGCTTTCCGGTGGTCTGATGCTGGGTGCTGTCTTTATGGCAACCGACTATGTGACTTCTCCGATGAGTAAGAAAGGGATGCTGATCTATGGTGTATGTATCGGTCTGCTGACAGTAGTTATCCGTCTGTTCGGCGCCTATCCCGAAGGTATGTCGTTCGCCATCCTGATTATGAATGCGTTCACTCCGCTGATTAACACCTATTGTAAACCAAAACGCTTTGGGGAGGTAGCGAAGAAGAAATGAAAAAGTTAGAATCATCTTTAAAGAATATGTTGCTGGTACTTACGGGAGTGACTGCTATTTCCGTTGCGTTGCTGGCTTATGTAAATGAACTGACAAAAGGTCCCATTGCCGAAGCGAACGCGAAGACACTGAACGAGGCCTTGAAAAAGGTTCTTCCCGAATTTACCAATAATCCGGTAGCGGAAAGCGATACGATCTTCAGCGAGAAAGACGGAAAGAAGAATGTTGACTTTATCGTTTATCCGGCTAAGAACGGTGAAGAACTTGTAGGAACCGCTGTTGAAGCTAAATCAATGGGATTTGGCGGTGAACTGAAAGTGTTGGTAGGCTTTAATGCCGAAGGGAAAATCTATAACTACTCTCTGTTGGCTCACACGGAAACTCCGGGATTGGGCTCTAAAGCCGACAAATGGTTCGGAGCGTATGATCCTGCGAAAGGAGAAAAGGCAGTATCTCACGAAGAGAGTACGAAATCTATTTTGGGTATGAATCCGGGTGAAGCTCCGTTGACCGTCAGTAAAGATGGGGGAGCAGTGGATGCCATCACGGCTTCTACCATTACTTCACGCGCTTTCTTGAATGCCGTGAATGCTGCTTATCAAGCCTATAAGGCCGAAGGCGGGGAAGTGAATGGTGTAACCGGTGCTTCTCAAAAAGCGAAAGGCGCGGACGCAGATGCTGCTGACGCTGCTACGGGAGCTACGATCAAAGTTGAACTAACTGATTCAGTCAGTGCTAAATAAGAAAGGAGACAGATATGAATAACTTTAAAGTAATGATGAACGGGATTATTAAAGAGAATCCTACGTTTGTACTCCTGCTCGGTATGTGTCCTACATTGGGTACTACATCATCGGCTATCAATGGTATGGGCATGGGACTGGCTACCATGTTCGTATTGATCTGCTCGAATGTGGTGATCTCTTTAATAAAGAACCTGATTCCGGACATGGTGCGTATCCCATCGTTTATTGTGGTGATTGCGTCTTTCGTGACCTTGCTTCAAATGGTGATGCAGGCTTACGTGCCGGGACTATATGCTACACTCGGTCTTTTCATTCCGTTGATTGTAGTGAACTGTATTGTACTGGGACGTGCCGAAGCCTTCGCTGCCAAGAATAACGCAGTCGCTTCTATGTTCGACGGTATCGGTATGGGGCTTGGCTTTACCATCGCCCTGACTTTACTGGGTGCTGTCCGCGAGTTTTTGGGAACCGGTAAAATCTTCGATTTGACCATCATGCCGGAAGAATATGGGATGTTGGTGTTTGTATTGGCTCCGGGCGCTTTCATCGCTTTGGGATACCTCATAGCGTTGATTAACAGTTTCAAGAAAGCCTAATTCAATTAAATAAGAAAAGAATATGGAATATATATTGATATTTATTTCGGCAATCTTTGTAAACAACATCGTGTTGTCGCAGTTCCTGGGTATCTGTCCGTTCCTGGGCGTATCCAAGAAGGTGGAAACTGCGATGGGTATGAGCGCTGCGGTTGCTTTCGTGTTGACCATCGCTACCATCGTCACTTTCCTGATTCAGAAGTTTGTACTGGATGTTTTCGGACTGGGATACTTACAGACGATTACATTCATCCTGGTGATTGCCGGATTGGTGCAGATGGTGGAAATCATCCTGAAAAAGGTATCTCCGGCCCTGTATCAGGCTTTGGGTGTGTTCTTGCCGCTGATTACAACGAACTGTTGTATTCTTGGTGTCGCTATCCTGGTGATTCAGAAAGACTATGACCTGCTGACAGGTGTTGTATACGCATTCTCTACGGCTATCGGCTTCGGTCTGGCACTGGTGCTTTTTGCCGGATTGCGCGAACAGATGAGCCTTGTGAAAATTCCGAAAGGAATGCAAGGAACTCCGATTGCTTTGATTACCGCCGGTTTGCTTGCTATGGCATTCATGGGATTCTCCGGCGTGGTGTAAGGATTTACAGTTGATAATTAAATAGAGGATTGGAAGCTCTGCTGTGTGGCGACATACAGGTTAGAGTTTCCAATTCTTTTTTATACCTAAATGCTACCAAATCGTACCTTAATTACTTTTCAGCAAATAAATTTGTGGCAGATTATTGCAATTCCATTTTATTTCCATACATTTGTAACTCAAACAATAATAAGCCGAGAAACTAACCATTTTTTATAAAGTATATGAAAGAAAGAATTTTAGTAACAGGCGGGACAGGATACATTGGGTCTCATACTGTTGTAGAACTACAAAACAGTGGATATGAAGTAATCATCATCGATAATTTATCAAATTCAAGTGCCGACGTTGTTGACAATATAGAGAAAGTTTCCGGTATTCGCCCAGTTTTTGAAAAGCTGGACTGTTTGGACTTTGCCGGTCTGGATGCAGTATTTGCAAAATATAAAGGAATTAAGGCAATCATTCACTTTGCAGCTAGCAAAGCAGTAGGAGAGTCGGTACAAAAACCGTTGCTTTACTACCGTAATAACCTGGTTTCTTTGATTAACCTTCTCGAACTGATGCCAAAACATGGAGTAGAAGGTATTGTGTTCTCTTCTTCTTGTACAGTATACGGTCAGCCGGACGAGCTGCCGGTAACGGAAAAAGCTCCGATCAAGAAAGCGGAATCACCTTATGGAAATACCAAACAGATCAATGAAGAGATTATTCGTGATACGGTAGCTTCAGGTGCTCCGATCAATGCGATCATGTTGCGCTATTTCAACCCGATTGGCGCGCATCCTACTGCATTGTTGGGTGAACTGCCTAACGGGGTTCCTCAAAACCTGATTCCATATCTGACCCAGACAGCCATCGGTATCCGTGAGAAACT
This sequence comes from Bacteroides sp. MSSM.1001136sp1_RTP21357st2_D2_RTP21359_211015, assembly GCF_040913205.1. Taxonomy (NCBI): domain Bacteria; kingdom Pseudomonadati; phylum Bacteroidota; class Bacteroidia; order Bacteroidales; family Bacteroidaceae; genus Bacteroides; species Bacteroides sp. MSSM.1001136sp1_RTP21357st2_D2_RTP21359_211015. Next base: position 206,767 of record NZ_JBDFVF010000001.1, read on the forward strand.
TAGCGTGTTTGGTGACGATTATGATACACCGGACGGTTCTTGTATCCGTGACTTTATCAATGTCGTTGACTTGGCTAAAGCACACGTGATTGCTATCCGTCGTATCTTGGAAAAGACACAAAAAGAAAAAGTAGAAGTATTTAATATTGGTACAGGACGTGGTGTTTCTGTATTGGAATTAATAAATGGCTTTGAAAAAGCCACTGGCGTAAAATTGAATTATCAGATTGTCGGACGTCGTGCAGGCGACATTGAAAAAGTTTGGGCTAACCCGGATTTTGCTAATAAAGAGCTGGGTTGGAAAGCCGTAGAAACTTTAGAAGATACTTTACGCTCTGCATGGAACTGGCAGCTGAAACTCCGTGAAAGAGGGATTCAATAAAAGAGAAACTTGTTTTAAATAACATAAAAGTTTAAACAAATCGTGCATGCGATTTGTTTAATTGATGCTAATCGACCTGAAGCTGTTTATGAGTATGCGAATATACGTAGATAGTACTTATGCCTCCCCGGCATAGACAGGAAAGATTGCATAGTAGTTTTGTCGTGTTTTATTTTGTGTTTGTGTTGTGACGGTACTACGACGTGAGTCGTGGTACCGTTTTTTGGTACGCCCAGCATGGATGTTCTGTTTTATAAAATATTTAGCACTAATTCTTTTGTTATCCAAAATTATTTTGTAATTTTGTATCAAATGAATAAGATATGAGAGTAGTATCACATAAGAAATTGAAAGATTTCTACGAGACGAAAGGGTGTGAAGATTCACGTGTTGCTTTAGAACGTTGGTATGATATAGCGGAAAAAGCAGAATGGCGGAATTTGTCTGATATAAAAGCGGATTTTCTATCGACTGATTATGTGGGCAATCAACACTATGTTTTTAATATCAGAGGGAACAACTATCGGCTGGTAGTGGTTGTTAAATTTACGGTGGGATACATTTTTGTCCGTTGGGTGGGAACTCATAAAGAGTATGATAAAATAGATTGTTCAACTATATAATATAATAGATATGACTAAAATAACGAAAGAACAATACGAATTTGCATTGGCAAGAGTCGAAGAACTTCTGCCTTTGGTGGACGACAGCACTCCTGCAAATGACAAGAGCATGGTGGAGCTTTCTGTTATGTCTGATATAGTGATTGCGTATGAGAAGGAACATTTTCCTATAGAAAAACCAACCGTAGCAGAATTGATAGAATTGTCCCTTGAAGAAAAGGGAATGACACAAAAACAGCTTGCCAGTGAAATAGGGGTTAGCCCTTCACGCGTGAATGATTATATTTCGGGTCGCTCGGAACCTACTTTAAAAATAGCTCGCTTGCTTTGCCGGGTACTCAATATACACCCCGCTGCCATGTTGGGATTTTGAAAAAATAGTCAAAACATAATTGTTAGTGAGATTTATTTGTTTAATGTACCTTTGAAGCAGAATACGTCAGTTCCCCAATCAATTTCCGGTAAGACGAATCCGGGAGCAAACAGCCCGAATACGGATGAGCCGGAGCCGCTCATGGATGCGTAGATTGCTCCTTGATGATAGAGTTCTTCTTTGATTTCTCCAATGACGGGATGTTGCGGGAATACACTTGCTTCGAAATCATTGATTAACGTATCCTTCCATTCTTGTACAGGACGCTGGATTGCCTCCCTAACCGGATATTTCGGACGATGGGGATGAATGTTTGAAAAGGCTTCCCGGGTGGAAACAAAAACATTCGGTTTTATAATCATGATTTGGTAGCCGTTTAATGAAAGTTCGACCGGGGAGAAGATGTTTCCAATTCCCTCGGCAAATATCGGTCTGTTTTTGATAAAGAAAGCGCAGTCTGCTCCCAAAGTGGCAGCGTATACTTCCAATTGTTCTTCGGATACTCCCAGCTGATAATGATCGTTGAGCAACTTTAGCATGAAAGCGGCATCCGATGATCCTCCTCCCAGTCCGGCTCCTGAAGGGATGTGCTTGTATAAGTGGATTTCGACAGGAGGGAGATGAAATTCCTTATCCATCAATAAATAGGCTTTTACTACCAGATTGTCTTCAGGGTTACCGGCTATTTCCATTCCATGTTGGTGGAGAGTGAATTTTCGGTCAGCGTTAGGGGAGGTACGGATTTCCAGTGCGTCTTCCAGAGCCACCGGATAGAAAACTGTTTCCAGATTGTGGTATCCGTCCGGGCGTTTTTCCGTGATGGAAAGTCCCAGGTTTATTTTGATATTGGGAAAAGCAATCATATTTCTATTTACTATTTTACTATTTACTATTTTACTATTTACTATTTACAGTGCTTCACATTACAATTAATCATAGCTGGATAATGTGAATCGGGAGCAAAGTTACTAAAATCTTCATTTTTCCTTATTCATTCTTCGTGATTATATTCTATCTTTGTCGTCTCGACTGGAAGAATTCCGTGATAAATGTGATAATAGAGTCTGTCCAGTCGTAAAATAATAAATAGTAAATCGTAAAATAGTAAATATCTCGATGGCCGAACAGAAAAGAAATACCCGCAATTCAAAGTCTACTAAAATACAACCGGTAAATGATTATGGTCGTATTCAGCCGCAGGCGCCTGAACTGGAAGAAGCAGTTTTGGGAGCTTTAATGATTGAAAAGGACGCTTATTCATTGGTGAGTGAAATTCTTCGTCCCGAATCATTTTACGAACGCCGGCATCAGTTGATTTATTCTGCTATCGTCGATCTTGCGGTGAACCAGAAACCGGTGGATATTCTGACTGTAAAGGAACAACTTAGTAAACGCGGAGACTTGGAAGAGGTGGGAGGTCCCTTCTATATTACTCAATTGAGTAGTAAAGTGGCTTCATCCGCACATATTGAATACCATGCCCGTATTATTGCACAGAAATCGCTGGCGCGTGAGTTGATAACGTTTACGAGCAATATCCAGAGTAAAGCGTTTGACGAGACCCTGGACGTGGACGACTTGATGCAGGAAGCGGAAGGTAAGCTTTTCGAGATCTCACAGCAGAATATGAAAAAAGATTATACGCAGATCAATCCGGTGATTGACGAAGCCTATAAACTAATTCAGAAAGCTGCGGCTCGAACCGATGGTTTGAGTGGTCTGGAGAGTGGTTTCACGAAACTTGATAAGATGACTTCGGGTTGGCAGAATTCCGACCTTATTATTATAGCTGCCCGTCCTGCTATGGGTAAGACTGCTTTCGTTCTTTCAATGGCTAAGAATATTGCGGTGGATTACCGGAACCCGGTGGCGTTGTTCTCTCTTGAAATGAGTAACGTTCAGTTGGTGAACCGTTTGATTGCGAATGTCTGCGAGATTCCGAGCGAGAAAATCAAAAGCGGGCAGTTGGCAAATTATGAATGGCAACAACTGGACTATAAACTGAAGAATCTGATGGATGCACCGCTTTACGTGGATGATACGCCGTCTCTGTCTGTGTTTGAACTTCGAACCAAAGCGCGTCGTTTGGTACGCGAACATGGGGTGCGAATCATCATCATTGACTACCTTCAGTTGATGAATGCGAGTGGGATGGCGTTTGGTAGCCGTCAGGAAGAGGTTAGTACCATTTCCCGTTCGTTGAAAGGATTGGCGAAGGAGTTGAGTATTCCGATTATCGCACTGTCACAGTTGAATCGTGGTGTGGAAAGTCGTGAAGGTATTGACGGTAAACGACCGCAGTTGAGTGACCTTCGTGAATCGGGAGCCATCGAGCAGGATGCCGATATGGTGTGCTTTATCCACCGTCCGGAATACTATAAGATATTTCAGGATGATCGTGGTAATGACCTGCGCGGTATGGCGGAAATTGTAATCGCCAAGCATCGTAACGGTGCGGTAGGCGAGGTGTTGCTCCGCTTTAAGGGTGAGTTTACCCGTTTCTCTAATCCGGAGGACGATATGGTGATTCCGATGCCGGGCGAGCCTGCAGGAGCTATGTTAGGATCGAAAATGAATACAGGTAATGCTGGTTCCATACCTCCTCCCGCACCTGATTTTGCACCGCAGACGGAGAATCCATTCGGAGCACCGGGAGATGGACCGTTACCATTTTAGTTAATAGTTGATAGTTGATAACTGATAGTGAAAATGCTCTGCGCAACATTTCTTCTATCTGTATGTTATTCCGCATGGTAACTATCAACTATAAACTTTTTTATCTAACCTTCTCGGTCAACCGAAAAATCTTATTAACTTTGCAAATCTTTTTGAGAAACAATAAAAAATTAAATATATGAATATCTCTTATAACTGGCTGAAAGAGTATGTCAACTTCGACCTGACGCCCGATGAAACGGCTGCTGCGTTGACGTCTATTGGCTTGGAAACAGGTGGTGTAGAAGAAGTGCAAACCATTAAAGGTGGTTTGGAAGGACTTGTGATTGGTGAAGTGCTGACCTGCACGGAACATCCTAATTCTGACCATTTGCATATTACTACTGTTAATCTGGGAGACGGTGAACCGGTACAGATTGTTTGTGGTGCCCCGAATGTGGCTGCCGGACAGAAAGTGGTGGTAGCTACTTTAGGTACGAAACTTTATGACGGTGACGAATGTTTTACCATCAAGAAATCAAAAATCCGTGGGGTGGAATCTACTGGTATGATTTGTGCTGAAGACGAAATCGGTATCGGTACGGATCATGCAGGTATTATCGTATTGCCGGAAAATGCTGTTCCGGGTACGCTTGCCAAGGATTATTATAATATCAAGAGCGACTATGTGCTTGAAGTGGACATCACGCCTAACCGTGCGGATGCTTGCTCTCACTATGGGGTGGCTCGTGACTTGTACGCTTATCTGATTCAGAACGGCAAACAGGCTACTTTGCAACGTCCGTCGGTAGACGGCTTTAAAGTGGAAAACCATGACTTGAATATTGAAGTGAAGGTGGAAAACAGCGAAGCTTGTCCGCATTATGCCGGTGTTACGGTGAAAGGTGTCACTGTGAAGGAAAGCCCGGAATGGCTGCAAAACAAATTGCGTCTGATCGGGGTGCGTCCTATTAATAATGTAGTGGATATTACTAATTATATCGTTCATGCTTTCGGTCAGCCGTTGCATTGCTTCGATGCCGGAAAGATAAAAGGCAATGAAGTAATTGTAAAGACAATGCCGGAAGGAACTCCGTTCGTTACGCTGGATGAGGTGGAACGTAAATTGAACGAACGCGACCTGATGATTTGTAACAAGGAAGAGGCCATGTGTATTGCCGGTGTATTCGGCGGACTGGACTCCGGTTCTACGGAAGCTACGACAGATGTATTCATTGAAAGTGCTTATTTCCATCCTACATGGGTGCGTAAGACAGCCCGCCGTCATGGCTTGAATACGGATGCTTCTTTCCGTTTCGAACGCGGTATCGATCCGAACAGTGTGATATATTGCTTGAAACTGGCTGCTTTGATGGTTAAAGAACTGGCTGGCGGTACGATTTCTTCTGAAATAAAAGACGTGTTCACTACTCCTGCACCCGATTTTATAGTTGATCTGGCTTATGAGAAAGTACATTCTTTGGTAGGAAAAGTAATTCCGGTAGAGACGATCAAGAGCATTGTGACCAGCCTGGAAATGAAGATCACTAATGAAACGGCGGAAGGGCTGACATTAGCTGTTCCTCCTTATCGTGTAGACGTGCAGCGTGATTGTGACGTGATTGAAGATATTCTTCGTATCTACGGATATAACAATGTTGAAATCCCGACTACACTGAACTCCAGCCTGACTACCAAAGGTGAACATGATAAATCGAATAAATTGCAGAACCTGATTGCAGAGCAATTGGTGGGCTGCGGATTTAATGAGATCCTGAACAACTCATTGACGCGTGCTGCTTATTATGATGGTATGGAGACTTATCCGTCCAACCACCTGGTGATGTTATTGAATCCGTTGAGTGCGGATTTGAACGCTATGCGTCAGACTTTGCTGTTCGGTGGACTGGAAAGTATTGCTCATAATGCAAATCGTAAGAATGCTGATTTGAAGTTCTTCGAATTCGGTAATTGCTATCATTTCGATGCTGACAAGAAGAATGAAGAGAAGGTATTGGCTCCTTACTCGGAAGATTATCACTTGGGCTTGTGGGTAACTGGTAAGAAGGTTTCCAATTCATGGGCACATGCAGATGAGAACAGTTCGGTATATGAATTGAAGGCTTATGTAGAAAATATATTGAAGCGTCTGGGACTGGATTTGCACAATCTGGTTGTCGGTAATCTGACGGACGATATTTTTGCTGCCGCACTTTCTATCAATACGAAGGGGGGTAAGCGTCTTGCTTCCTTCGGTATTGTGACTAAGAAGCTGTTGAAAGCATTTGATATCGACAATGAAGTGTATTTTGCCGACTTGAACTGGAAGGAACTGATGAAAGCTATCCGTTCTGTGAAGATCAGCTACAAGGAAATCTCCAAGTTCCCTGCTGTGAAACGTGACTTGGCATTGTTGCTTGACAAGAATGTGCAGTTTGCCGAAATCGAAAAGATTGCTTACGAAACAGAGAAGAAGCTGTTGAAAGAAGTGGAACTCTTCGATGTGTACGAAGGTAAGAATCTGGAAGCAGGCAAGAAGTCGTATGCGGTGAGCTTCCTGCTTCAGGATGAGAGCCAGACTTTGAATGATAAGATGATTGATAAGATCATGTCGAAACTGGTGAAGAACTTGGAAGATAAGCTGGGTGCCAAACTTAGATAAACTTAAAATTTCAATCTAAAAATATAAACCAATGGGAAGAGCATTTGAATATAGAAAGGCCGCTAAACTGAAAAGATGGGGCCACATGGCTAAAACATTTACAAGACTGGGTAAACAAATCGCGATAGCTGTAAAGGCAGGCGGTCCGGAACCTGAAAATAACCCGACTTTGCGTTCGGTGATCGCTACTTGTAAGCGTGAAAATATGCCGAAGGATAATATTGAACGTGCTATCAAAAACGCAATGGGTAAAGACCAGAGCGACTACAAGAGCATGACTTACGAAGGATACGGTCCTCACGGTATTGCTGTATTTGTGGATACGCTGACAGATAACACAACCCGTACGGTGGCTGACGTTCGTTCGGTATTTAATAAGTTTGGCGGTAATCTCGGTACAATGGGATCTCTCGCGTTCCTGTTCGACCACAAATGTGTATTCACTTTCAAGAAGAAAGACGGATTGGATATGGAAGAACTGATTCTGGATCTGATCGATTATGATGTGGAAGATGAATACGAAGAGGATGATGAAGAAGGAACAATCACTATCTATGGTAATCCCAAGAGCTATGCCGCTATTCAGAAACACCTGGAGGAGTGTGGCTTTGAAGATGTCGGTGGAGACTTCACTTATATCCCGAACGACATGAAAGAGGTGACTCCGGAACAGCGCGAAACATTGGATAAGATGATCGAACGTTTGGAAGAATTTGACGATGTGCAGACTGTTTATACCAATATGCAGCCGGAAGAGGGAGAATAAGACAAGGTTATGGAATATGTGTATAGAACCCAGGGAACTTGCAGCACCAACATCGAACTGAATGTGGAAGATGGAGTGGTGAAAGAAGTTGCTTTCTGGGGAGGATGTAATGGTAACCTTCAAGGTATTTCCCGCCTTGTGAGAGGAATGAAGGTAGCGGATGTTATCGCAAAACTTGAAGGAGTGCATTGTGGTGGCAGACCGACTTCATGTCCTGACCAATTGTGTCGTGCATTACATGAGATGGGATATTAATCGACTTCTTTTATTTTTGTAAAATTTGATATTTTTCAAGACCTTCGGCAATTTATTTTGTCGAGGGTCTTTTTTTTGCGGGAATCCATAGGGGGCCGGGCGTTGTTTACTTACTTGTCGGTATTTTGAACTAAAATTGACCTTCACTCGTTATTTATAAGTATATTTGTAAGGTTAAAACTATTATGCAAAAATGAAGAATATTTTTCAAGACTTAAAACGCAAAGATCATAAACGCTATCTGGGTGGACTGGATGTTTTTAAATATATTGGTCCGGGGCTTCTGGTTACGGTAGGATTTATTGATCCGGGAAACTGGGCTTCTAACTTCGCCGCCGGTTCCGAATTTGGCTATTCCTTACTTTGGGTGGTTACATTGTCTACTATTATGCTGATTGTGCTTCAGCACAACGTTGCCCACCTGGGGATTGTTACCGGACTTTGCCTTTCGGAGGCGGCCACTAAATACACTCCCAAATGGGTGTCGCGACCTATTCTTGGTACGGCGGTATTGGCGTCGATTTCTACTTCTTTAGCGGAAATTCTGGGAGGTGCCATTGCGTTGGAAATGCTCTTTGATATTCCTATTATATGGGGAGCTGTGTTGACTACGCTTTTTGTCTCTATCATGCTTTTCACTAATTCGTATAAAAAGATAGAGCGTTCCATCATTGCATTTGTCTCCGTTATCGGGCTTTCGTTTATCTACGAACTGTTTCTGGTGGAAATAGACTGGCCGGCTGCGACAGCAGGGTGGGTGACTCCTTCTTTTCCGAAAGGAAGTATGCTGATTATCATGAGTGTGTTGGGAGCGGTAGTGATGCCTCATAATCTGTTTCTTCATTCGGAGGTGATACAGAGTCACGAATATAATAAGAAAGATGATGCTTCTATTAAGAAGGTTTTGAAATATGAGTTGTTTGATACTCTTTTCTCTATGATTGTCGGCTGGGCGATTAACAGTGCCATGATTCTTCTGGCTGCCGCTACTTTCTTTAAAAGCGGTATTCAGGTAGAGGAACTGCAACAGGCTAAGTCATTGCTCGAACCTTTGTTGGGAAGTAATGCTGCCATCGTATTTGCACTGGCATTGCTGATGGCGGGTATTTCATCCACCATTACGAGCGGAATGGCGGCAGGTTCCATCTTTGCGGGTATTTTCGGTGAATCGTATCATATCAAAGACAGCCACTCGCAGGTAGGAGTCCTTTTATCTCTGGGAATTGCCTTATTGCTGATTTTCTTTATTGGAGATCCTTTCAAAGGATTGATTATTTCGCAGATGATACTTAGTATTCAATTACCTTTCACGGTATTTTTGCAGGTGGGACTGACGTCTTCCCGAAAGGTGATGGGAGATTATGTCAATAGTCGTTGGAGCACGTTTGTGTTGTATTCGATTGCCATTATTGTTTCGGTACTGAATATCATGCTTTTGTTTTCATAAAATGAATATAAATCAATACATATAGATCGATGAAGATTATTACTTATAATGTGAACGGACTACGTGCCGCCGTATCTAAAGGTTTGCCGGAATGGCTGGCGCAGGAGAATCCTGATATTCTTTGTCTGCAAGAAACGAAACTGCAACCGGACCAGTATCCGGGAGAGGTGTTTGAAGCGTTGGGTTACAAGTCTTATTTGTATTCGGCGCAGAAGAAAGGATACAGTGGAGTGGCCATACTTACCAAGCAGGAACCGGACCATGTGGAATATGGGATGGGAATGGAGGCTTATGATAATGAAGGACGTTTTATCCGGGCGGATTTCGGAGACTTATCGGTAGTCAGTGTTTATCACCCTTCGGGAACGAGCGGGGACGAACGCCAGGCTTTTAAAATGGTGTGGCTGGAAGATTTTCAAAAGTATGTGATGGAGTTGCAGAAGTCCCGTCCCAATTTGATTCTTTGTGGCGATTATAATATCTGCCATGAGCCGATCGACATTCATGATCCTGTCCGGAATGCAACAAACAGTGGTTTCCTTCCTGAAGAGCGGGAGTGGATGACACGTTTCCTGTCTGCGGGGTATGTTGATTCTTTCCGTACGCTTTGTCCCGAAAAACAGGAATATACCTGGTGGAGCTATCGTTTTAATTCGCGTGCCAAAAATAAGGGCTGGAGAATTGACTATTGCATGGTTAGTGAGCCGGTACGCCCGCTGTTGAAACGTGCGTATATCCTGAATGAGGCCGTACATTCCGATCATTGTCCGATGGCGTTGGAAATATTATAGGATAGTAATACTCAATTTACGGGTGTCTCCTCCGTCGCGAAATTCGCAGAGGTAGACACCTTGCCATGTTCCCAGGTTCAGGCGGTGATTCTTGATGGGGATAGTGACCGAGCTTCCTATCAGGGAGGCTTTTATATGGGCGCTCATATCGTCGGGGCCTTCGAGGGTATGGATGAAATAGGGGGCACCGTCGGGAACCAGTTTATTAAAGAATGTCTGGAAGTCATGCCGTACGTCCGGGTCTGCATTTTCGTTGATAGTTAGTCCGGCAGAGGTGTGTTTGATAAAGATTACCAGTAGGCCACTTTCGGGAAGTGCTGGTAGTTGTGAAATGATATCACGCGTGATTAAATGAAATCCACGCGGGTAATGAGGGAGTTGAATATCGAATGTTGTAGCCATTGTTTTATCTCTTAGAATTTGGAGGGTGGATTCAGGTCCACATAGGGGTCGTTGATAGCTGACGCCATCATTGCATTGACGGCAATTCCTGCATCCTCTTTATAATTTCTTCTCTTGTTCCATTCACGTACATCTTTGAGAGTGACATCACGTTTCTTTCTGTTTTTGGGAAAACCACTTTTTCTTTTCCTGTCAGCATATTCATCCTTTCTGGCTGCGCTTATCATAGCTTGGATGGCAATGGCTGTCGATTCTTTATATGAAATAGTTTTGTTCATATTTTCTTTTTTTGATTTTAATCTTTACGCCCTATCTGATGCAAAGATACTTTTTTATATTTTTGTGCGAAATAAAAATGCAAAATAGTTTATGGAAGATAGAATACAGAAAGCAGTGGAGCTTTTTAAGAGCGGATATAACTGTTCACAGTCGGTAGTAGCGGCCTTTGCGGATATGTATGGATTTACACAGGAACAGGCGTTGCGTATGGGTGCTTCCTTTGGCGGGGGGATAGGACGAATGCGTGAAACGTGTGGAGCTGCCTGCGGTATGTTTTTGGTGGCGGGCTTGGAAACCGGCGCTACGGAAGCGACAGACCGGGAAGGAAAAGCTGCCAATTATGCGGTGGTGCAAGAACTGGCGGCTGAATTTAAGAAGCGTAACGGCTCGCTGATTTGTGGCGAATTGTTGGGATTAAAGAAAAAAGATCCCGTTTCAACGATTCCGGAAGAGCGTACTGCTCAATATTATAGCAAGCGTCCCTGTGCAAAAATGGTGGAAGAAGCGGCAAGAATTTGGTCTGAATATCTCGAAAAGCATCCTAAATGAAAGAAAAAATGCTTTTTTATTACAAAAACGATAAAAAAGTGCTCAATAAAGTGTTATATAACATAAAAATAACTATCTTTGTCCCCGAAATAAAATCTGAAAGTCTTTTTGACCGGATGATTTTAAGCATGTCTAACTAAAATTGCAAAGCAAATGTTGAAAGAAAAAGCTGGTGTAATTGCAGGTACTATCTGGAATGCACTGAACGAAACAGAAGGAATGACTGCCAAGCAGCTTAAAAAAGCAACTAAATTGGTTGACAAAGATCTGTTCCTCGGCCTTGGCTGGTTATTGAGAGAAGACAAAGTCTCTGTGGAAGAAGTTGAAGGTGAACTCTTCATCAAATTGATCTAAGCGAGTAACTCACTTAAGCAATAAAAAAATGCGTTGGTACATGATCATAATGTTATCAACGCATTTTTTTTTATTCCGCCATTTACGTATCTTTGCACACCAAAAAGATAAAATAATAAGAATTCAGAATGAAGAATATTCGCAACTTTTGCATTATTGCTCATATTGACCACGGTAAGTCAACGTTGGCCGACCGTCTGTTGGAGTTTACTAACACCATTCAGGTGACTTCAGGGCAGATGCTTGATAATATGGATCTGGAAAAAGAAAGAGGGATCACTATCAAGAGCCATGCGATCCAGATGGAATATACTTATCAGGGGGAGAAGTATGTCCTTAACCTGATTGATACTCCGGGACACGTGGACTTTTCGTATGAGGTGTCACGTTCTATCGCTGCATGTGAAGGGGCATTGCTGATTGTCGATGCTTCGCAGGGAGTGCAGGCGCAGACGATCTCGAATCTGTATATGGCCATTGAACACGACCTTGAGATTATTCCGGTTATCAATAAATGCGATATGGCGAGCGCCAATCCCGAAGAAGTGGAGGACGAAATCGTTGAACTGTTGGGTTGCAAGCGCGAGGAGGTAATCCGTGCATCCGGTAAAACGGGTATGGGAGTGGAAGAGATACTGGCTGCTGTGATTGAACGTATTCCTCATCCCGAAGGGAATGAAGAGGCGCCGTTGCAGGCTTTGATTTTCGACTCTGTATTCAACTCTTTCCGTGGAATTATAGCTTATTTCAAGATTGAAAACGGCACGATTCGCAAGGGCGACAAGGTGAAGTTTTTCAATACGGGAAAAGAGTATGATGCCGATGAAATAGGGGTGTTGAAAATGGATATGGTGCCTCGTAACGAACTTCGTACGGGGGATGTAGGATATATAATTTCCGGTATCAAAACTTCCAAAGAGGTGAAGGTGGGAGATACCATTACACATATTGCCCGTCCGTGTGACAAGGCTATTGCCGGGTTTGAGGAGGTGAAGCCGATGGTGTTTGCCGGAGTGTACCCGATTGAGGCGGAAGATTTCGAAGATCTTCGCGCGTCTTTGGAAAAGTTGCAGCTGAATGATGCGTCGTTGACTTTCCAGCCGGAGTCTTCATTGGCTTTGGGTTTTGGTTTCCGTTGCGGTTTCCTCGGATTGCTCCACATGGAGATTGTGCAGGAGCGTCTGGACCGTGAGTTTGACATGAATGTGATTACTACGGTACCGAACGTGTCCTACCATATATATGATAAGCAGGGCAATATGAAGGAGGTGCACAACCCCGGTGGTATGCCCGACCCGACGATGATTGACCATATCGAGGAACCGTATATCAAAGCATCTATTATTACAACGACTGATTATATCGGTTCGATTATGACGCTTTGTCTGGGTAAACGCGGTGAATTGATTAAACAGGAATATATCTCCGGTAACCGGGTGGAAATCTATTACAATATGCCTTTGGGAGAAATTGTGATTGACTTTTATGATAAGTTGAAGAGTATTTCTAAAGGGTATGCGTCGTTTGATTATCATCCGAATGGTTTCCGTACTTCGAAGCTGGTGAAGCTGGATATTTTGTTGAACGGTGAGCCTGTGGATGCACTTTCTACTTTGACGCATATTGACAATGCTTACGATATGGGACGCCGGATGTGTGAGAAGCTGAAAGAGCTTATTCCGCGCCAGCAGTTTGATATTGCCATTCAGGCAGCTATCGGGGCTAAGATTATTTCCCGTGAAACGATTAAGGCTGTTCGTAAGGATGTGACAGCGAAGTGTTATGGTGGTGACGTGAGCCGTAAACGTAAACTGCTTGAAAAGCAGAAAAAAGGTAAAAAACGAATGAAACAAATCGGTAACGTGGAAGTGCCGCAAAAAGCCTTCCTCGCCGTACTGAAGCTGGATTAAAAATACTGCCGCAAGCAATTTTTCAGAGATCTGTTCTGAACAAATTGACTTGCGGTTAGTTTTTAATACACCAGGTGATTGCCTTCTGTCTGCAGAGCTTTCCTTGGCAATTACTTTTTAGCAACAAACAACTATAAATATGAGAAAAGTTCTGTCTTTTTCGGGCTTCCTGATGTTGGGGCTCGTGGTTTCGCAATTCCTGCCGATGATGGCAGGAGATGGGTATGGAGCTGTTAAATCCATATCGAATGTACTACTCTATGTATGCCTTAGTTTTATAATGATTAATGTAGGCCGTGAGTTCGTCCTTGATAAAACGCGGTGGAAAAGTTACGCTCAAGATTATTTTATTGCAATGGCTACGGCTGCTTTACCGTGGTTTATGATTGCCATTTATTATGTGTTTATTTTGCTTCCGCCCGAGTTTTGGAATAGTTGGGAAGCGTGGAAGGAGAATTTATTGTTAAGCCGTTTTGCTGCACCTACATCAGCCGGTATTCTGTTTACGATGTTGGCGGCTATCGGACTGAAGTCCAGTTGGATTTATAAGAAAATACAGGTATTGGCAATTTTCGATGACTTGGATACGATTCTTTTAATGATTCCTCTTCAGATTATGATGATCGGGCTGCGCTGGCAGTTGATTATTGTGGTGGTGATTGTGTTCTTGTTATTGTCGATCGGCTGGCAAAGATTGAATAAGTATGATTGGCGTCAGGATTGGAAGGCTATCCTCTTTTATTCAGTGATTATATTTCTGGCTACTCAAATACTGTATCTGGGGAGTAAAGAATTGTATGGGGACGAGGGAAGTATTCATATTGAAGTCCTGTTGCCGGCATTTGTTCTGGGTATGATTATGAAACATAAGGAATATGACACACCTGTGGAACGAAAGGTGTCTACCGGGATTTCATTTTTCTTCATGTTCCTGGTGGGAATGAGTATGCCGCATTTTATCGGAGTGAACTTTGCGGAGACTCATGCAGGTTCTTATTCTGTAACGGGATCACAGGAGATGATGTCGTGGGGAATGATTATGTTTCATGTGGTGATTGTCTCTTTATTGTCGAATATAGGAAAGCTTTGTCCGATGTTCTTCTATCGTGACCGGAAATTAAGTGAGCGACTGGCTCTTTCCATCGGTATGTTTACCCGTGGTGAGGTAGGGGCCGGAATCATTTTCATTGCATTGGGATATAACTTGGGTGGCCCGGCATTGGTTATTTCAGTGCTTACTCTGGTATTGAATCTGATTCTGACGGGTATCTTCGTTCTTTGGGTGAAGAATTTGGCTTTGCGGAGTTATGCGGATTAACGTGATATGGAAATGTTGTAGAGCATTTTCTATTTAGTGTCGAGGTGTGTCGAAACACTCTCTCTAATTTTTTAGGCGCGGATTATACGAATTGCACGGATAAGTTTATTTTCTTTCCGTGTTTATCGTGTAATCCGTGCCTAAATAATATCAGTTAGTAATCTGTCAAATCGTCCTCTACGTCAATAGGGAGAATCTTTTGGCTTTCTTCGTGTGGCAACTGTTCCACTTGCCGCAGTTTGCGTTCGATGGCACGTGTTCGTTTTCCCATGACTTCTTCGAGTTGGTCACCGGCGCTTTGCAGGTTCTTTTGTACTTTTTCAAGTAATCCTCCGAATTTACTGAATTCTGTTTTGACAGCTCCCAATACGGTCCAGACTTCTCCGGTACGTTTTTGGATAGCAAGCGTGCGGAATCCCATCTGAAGACTGTTGAGGATGGCGCCTAATGTTGTCGGACCTGTAACTACAATCTTATACTCCTTTTGGAGTGTTTCGATGAGACTGGTGCGTCGGATTACTTCGGCATATATGCTTTCAAACGGGAGGAACATGATGGCAAAATCTGTGGTAAAAGGCGGGTCCACATACTTATCATGAATGTCTTTTGCCATCTTTTTGATTGTATTTTCCAATTGTTTGCCGGACGATTCCATCAATGCTGCGTCTCCCGCTTCGAATGCATCGTAATATTGTTCGTATACATCTTTCGGAAATTTGGCGTCGATGGGGAGGTAGACGGTGCTGTTGGCGTCATCTTTTCCCGGAAGCTTGATGGCAAATTCTACAAATTCGGTTCCGCTCTTTTTGGTTTTGACATTGGCGTCGTACTGTTCGGGGCTCATCATTTGTTCTAAGAGTGCACCCAGTTGGACTTCGCCGAACGTTCCTCTCATCTTTACGTTGCTCAATACCTTTTTTAGTCCGCCGACATCTTGAGCAAGAGATTTCATTTCTCCCAGTCCTTTTTGCACGTTCTCAAGTTGCGAACGGACGATTTCGAATGATTGGCCGATACGTTCATTCAGGGTTTTCTGGAGCTTTTCTTCCACCATCAGGCGCATATCATCCAGTCGTTTCTCGGTGGATTTCAGTAATGCTTCCTGCTGGCGGGCCATCATGTCGAATTTCTGTCGTTGCAGTTCTCCGGTAGTCATCATATTCTTGTGCAGAACATCTTGGAGCTGTTGCATATTCTGGTTCAGCGTTTGCGTCATTTCCATGCGAAGTTCCCGGATGCTGCGGTTCAGTTCTTCCCGGTTTTCCTGCATTTGCTGGCGCAAGGCTATTTGTAATTGTTCTGCTTGAGTTTGATTGTTGCCTTTGGTTAGTGATAATACAAGTAGGACTATCATTAACACGGCAATAACAATAAGTAGAATCAGTTCCATTAATATGTCAGAATTTCGTTTCCGGTTTCAGTAATCAGAATCATATTTTCCCATTGGGCGGAAGGCAGTCCGTCGTCGGTACAGACAGTCCATCCGTCGGCATCGTCTATAAACACTTCGTAGGTTCCCATATTAATCATGGGTTCGATGGTGAAGGTCATGCCCGGCACAATCATCATGCCTGTGCCCCGGCGTCCGAAATGTTCTACGTCCGGTTCCTCATGGAATTGCATCCCTACGCCATGTCCGCAGAGATCACGGACTACGCTGAATCCGTTCTTTTCTGCATGTTCCTGGATGGCGGCGCCTACATCACCCAGCTGTTTCCAGGGTTGTGCGGCAGCAATTCCTATTTCCATACATTCTTTGGTTACCTGTACTAACTTTTGCATATCGGGGTTGACGTCTCCAATCATAAACATACGGGATGCATCGGAAAAATATCCTTTGTAAATGGTGGAAACATCTACATTGATAATATCTCCGCTTTTCAGAATCTCATTTTTATTGGGTATTCCGTGGCACACTACATCGTTGATGCTGGTGCAAACACTTTTGGGAAAACCTTCGTAGTTGAGTGGGGCAGGGATGGCACCGTGACTGGTAGTGAAATCATACACTAGCACATCAATTTCTTCGGTGGACATGCCTTCCCGGATATTCTCTGAAATATAGTCCAGCAGTGCAGTATTGATCTTGGCACTTTCCCGGATACCTTCCAGTTGCTCGGGAGTACGGAGTACTTTGCGCGGTGGAAGTTTATAACCTTGCTTTCTGTATTTCTGTATTTTTGCTTCTACTTCTGCCGGATAATTAGAGGGGGTAAACCGGAATCCCTTGATAAAGTTCTTCATTATGATAGCATATTTAATCGTATGACAAAGGTACGAGAATAAATGGAAAATATGCTTTCTTGTTTTCTAAAACTTTTCGATTCCTGATTGTCGGCACGGGTTACCATTCGTATGAAACACTAATTTGAGGTATCCATTCCCATCTTTTGCGGAGGACATTGTATTGGTATTGTACCCCTGTTTTTATTTTCCAGTTTTTATTTATTTTGAGAACAACATTACTACCCAATTGGGTGGGTTCCACTTCGGAAGGGAGGCCCCGGTGTTTTCGGGTATCAAGGTTTTGTACGCCATATATGTTGAGAGACCATTTGGGAGATAAATTATATTCTATTTGGCTTTGGATATGAAAGCAACTGGAATTTTCTGCAAAATTACTTTTACTGTGCAGCACAAGATTCTTGTTTATTCTTAACCAGGAGTAAGTGGGTAAAAAGGTGGAACCCGGTTTTAGGAATGTCTGATAAGTGCGAATGGAAGGTTTCGAAAAAATCATGGAAGATTTTAAAGTCGGTAGTGTGGGATCAAAATCTACAAATGGTTTTCGAGAGTACATGTTTTGCTCTACTTTCTCGATAAACTTTCTATTTATCTTGATCTCCTGACCGGATTCCAGCATTTGCTGAAGTCTCAATGAATCCTGTTTGTTCCATTCTTGTCCTGTTGCGGATAAGGGGAACAATAATAGGCAAAAAATATTGAATTGATATTTTCGAATGTCCATACACTGTGCTAGTAAAGTTTATTGTATGGACGGTGGAAAACAGGAAATGCTGCTCTAAACGATTAGCGACTAATAATAATTTCACATAATATGAGAATACTTTTCTTTTATTTATGATAGTTTTTTAGCTTTGAAAACCGGTTGTATCTTCTGAATCTCCGATTCAAAACCAAACCAGTAACCATGTCCTTCTTCATCGGTGGGAAGGAAACATAATCGTAGATTCTCGCGATATGCTCCGTATTCTATTTCCCAGCTTTCAGGTGGTAGCTGTCTTTTGGTTCTTACTTTTTCTGCCGGAGCTTTTTTTAATGACATACCCGCTTCTATCCATGCAATGCTGACTTGTGTCAGGTAGTCGGGATAATGATTCTTGCAGAAGTCATAGAGGATTAATCCTCTTTTTTCCAGGCTAAGAGGGGTGTCAATCACATCTGTTTGAACTAAATGATCGAGTAACTCATGTATAAAATGAGGGTTTTCGAGAATGAGTATCCGTGTGATGCTTCGCCAAGTTGGGGTATTATAGAAACCGTCTAACAGGCGGGACAGATAATGTGCTGTCTGTAATTCATCTACGGTGATTTCACGAGTTTGAAGAACTTCGTATGGAGGGAGTGGAGAGTACTGTATGCCTAATTCGTCCGCTCTTCTTTTCATTTCGGTGCCCGGAAGTAATTTGAGGGATTCCAGTTGAATTTCTCCTGCGCCATACTCTGCTAAAGTACGGACATCATCGAAAATTTCTGATAGATGGTAGAGTGGGAGCCCTGCTATTAAGTCGGCATGGGTTTCCATGTTTTCAAGGGAACATAGATACTTGAGTCCGGCCAAAGCATCGGAGAGTTTGCCTATTCTCCGGCTTTGTTCAAGCACGTTTTCCCGAAGGCTTTGGATTCCGGCTTCCAGGTGTAGCAGTCTTTTAGGAAGGGTGGCTAATTCCTGTTTGAGTTCATCGGAAAGGAGTGCAGGATGAATTTCCAGATGAAAACAGATATCCGGGTATTCGCGGAATAGATTTAGTAATTCTTTTGCCCGTTTGTTGTTGTAATTGAAAGTGCGGTCCAGTACCCGTACATTCTTGATTCCGTGTTGGTGTATCACGTCAAGACGTTTCCGGGTTGCTTCAAGAGATAGGGTGCGAACCGGTTTTTCACCTCCACTGACACAAAAGGCACAGGTGTTAAAACATCCGCGGGTAGTTTCTAATTGCACAAAGGGTTTGCTCCAATTGAAGAAACGGCTCTCTTCAGGAGGGACTAATTCGGAAAAGTTCATGACACGGGCGAGCCCGTTGTCATGGTATGCTTCCGATTCATCCAGATAGCAGAGTCCTGTGATTGATTTCCATTCTTTTCTTGGCTGATTCCACACTTTTAACCATAAAGGAAATACTTCTTCGCCTTCTCCGCGAAACACTCCGCTTACAAATTTGTTCTTATATAAGAAAGCTTCATTATCTCCTAAAAACTCGGGACCTCCGAGTATAACACAGCAGTGAGGTAGTAACGTTTTTGCGCGTGAAACGATGTGCAGGAGTTGCTCGTGATTAAATAGCCAGTTGGTAGCTGCAATGATGTCCGGTTGATGGCGGTAGATTTGATTGACGACACTACCGGTATTTTCATTGATAGTGGCGGAGACCGTACACCATTCAATGTCTGTATTATTTGCTATCTGGGCATGTAAGGCTGGCAATGCCAGCGAAGAATGAGCGTACGAACTATTTAAATCAAGCCAAAGAAGTTTCATGTGGAAAATTTAATATTATCTTTGCAAAGGTACAAAAAACTTGTGGCTTGTGATGTATAGTAAATATAAAATGCTAATTTTGTATTAATAAACGCAATAAACTAGAGAATTATGAAAATGATAAAAAGATATGCAGGTATCTTAATGATGCTGACTTTATTGGTTGGCTTTACTTCGTGTGAGAGTGAAGAAGAGACAGAATTTAATCTGCCTGGCGAGTGGTATACTAATGAAGAAATTGATTTCGGGGCATATACCTGGGGAAGAGGTACGCTCATGACATTTAATGCGAGAAATCAAGGAACGATTGGTTCTGCTGGTGATCCAAATTATCTGGTTTTTGAGTGGAGATGGATTGATGGAGGATATAATTCAATGGAATTATTTTTCTACGGTGACCGCACTTATGCCTATATTTGGGGTGCAGAAGCTACCGGCAGGACATTTAGTGGAACATGGTATAATAATTGGCAGGATTTTAGAGATAGAATAGATGGACAGCCATTTTATATGAGGCGTCAATAAAATAATAATGAAGATTAAAAATAAAGCCAGAGTCGATTATGATTCTGGCTTTATTTTTGAATATGGGAATTTATTTTTTCAGAAACAACTTCTTAAACTCCGCCGGATAAGGCGTCTCGAACTCCATCAAATCTCCCGTTACCGGATGATAGAAACAAAGTTTGAAAGCATGGAGTGCCAGTCGTCCGATAGGGTTGGGAGCATCTTCTCTTCCATATCTTCCATCACCGATAATAGGATGTCCTAAATCTTGCATGTGTACACGAATCTGATTCTTTCGGCCGGTTTCCAGATCGAGTTCCAACAGAGAATATCCGTTGGCACGTTTGATGGTCTTATAGTGGGTAATAGATTTTGATCCACCGTCATCATATTCACTGGAACTTACATAAAGCGTTTTATCAGTCAGCCAGGAAACGACTGTATCATAATCTTTTTCCATACTTCCCTCCACCACAGCTACATATCGACGGTCAGTCACGATATCGTGCCAGTTATCACGTAGTGTCCGCTGTGTTTTTTCGTCTTTAGCAAACATCATCAGGCCGGAAGTGTCCCTGTCCAGGCGATGAACGATAAACACACGGAATTGACGTCCGGAACGTTGCACGTATTCGTTAAGTATTGTATAGGCTGTGCGCTCTTTCTGTCTTTCTGTATTGACTGATAAAAGTCCTTGCATCTTTTCGACAACAATGATATATGCGTCTTCATACACGATTTTCAGCAGTCTGTTATTAAATTCTTTTTTTCCCTTTTGTTTGCTGATTTGCACTTTCATGCCCGCTTCAAGAGGAAAGTTGAATTGTGTGGTTATCACATTATCAACAAATACAACCCGTTTGCTTAACAACGATTTTAATTTCGTACGACTTGCGTCCGGCATCTTGGCAGCCAGGAACTCCATTAGTTCCATGGGTTCTTTCACTGCATAATTGGTATATTGAGCACGTGCTTTTTCAGCAGGAGTTCTTCTAGGTCTTTTTCCCATTTCTTTTTTCTTTTGAAATTCTATTATCACCACGGATTATCGAAGTTCCAGCAACACCACATTTTCTACGTGGTGGGTGTGAGGGAACATATCTACCGGTTGAATGGCTTTCACCTTGTATTTCTCATCGAGTAATTGCAAATCCCGTGCTTGAGTAGCAGGATTACAACTTACATACACAATCCGTTTCGGTTCGGCAAACAAGATGACATCAACTACATCCTGGTGCATACCGGCACGAGGAGGATCAGTAATGATTACATCCGGGCGTCCATGCTGATTGATGAAATCCTGCGTCAGTATATCCTTCATATCACCGGCATAAAACAATGCATTCTTGATATCATTGATTTCTGCATTTACCTTTGCGTCTTCGATAGCTTCCGGCACATATTCGATACCGATTACCTGGCGAGCCTGGCGTGATACGAAGTTGGCGATTGTTCCCGTTCCTGTATAGAGGTCATATACCAGTTCATTGCCTGTTAATCCGGCAAATTCACGGGCTACTTTATATAAATTATAAGCCTGTTCCGAGTTGGTCTGATAGAATGATTTCGGTCCTACTTTGAAACGCAGTCCCTCCATTTCTTCAAAGATGTGATCTTTCCCTTTAAATACATGCACATCCAAATCATTGATTGTGTCATTGCACTTATTATTAATAATGTATAGAAGAGAAGTGATTTCTGGGAAAGAGTCCGCTACGAATTGGAGTAACTGCTTGAACAGTTCCATTTCGTGATCTTCTGTAATCTTGCAAATGACGATTACCATCAGTTCGCCAGTTGAAGAGGTGCGTACAATCATATTCCGCAGCATACCTTCCTGTGTGCGCAGATTGATGAAAGAGTAATCGTGCTCGTAAGCGTAGTCACGTACAGCGTTGCGGATACGGTTGGATATATCATCCTGTAACCAGCATTTCTCAATAGCCAGCACCTTGTCAAAGGCTCCCGGAATGTGGAAACCCACCGCATTCATCTGGTCATACTTCACATCCTGACGAACTTCTTCGTTTGTCAACCAGCGTTTATTTGAGAAGGTGAATTCCAGTTTGTTCCTGTAGAATTCCGTCTTGTCAGAACCGAGAATTGGAGAAATTTCGGGAAGTTCGATTTTCCCGATACGTCTCAAATTATCTTCCACTTGCTTTTGCTTATATCTGATCTGCTCCGAATAGGGGAGCACTTGCCACTTGCAGCCACCGCATACGCCATAGTGTTGGCAGAAAGGAACAGCGCGATTGGGCGACAGCTCGTGAAACTTCACCGCTTCAGCTTCGGCATATTTATTCTTTTTACGCTTGATTTGCAGGTCTACGACATCACCCGGCACTACATAGGGAACAAAAATCACCAGGTCGTTTACTTTTGCGATGGCTTTTCCTTCGGCAGCCACATCCATGATTGTTACCTTCTCCAATAAGGGAAGCTCTTTTTTCTTTCTTGCCACTTTTACACCAGTCTAATAATTACTTTGCAAAAGTAGGTATTTTTTTTGGAAAAAATTCGGGTATACAGAAATATTCCGGATTGTAATGTCGAAATTGCATTTTGATAGAAAGTTTTTTCGCAAAAAGTTTTCAAGTTTGCGAAATATCCTTAGATTTGCGAACAGAAAAAAATCATAATGTAACTTTAAACACAATATTATGGATAAAAAAAGAGTTTATACCTTTGGTAATGGTCAGGCAGAAGGAAAGGCTGACATGAAGAATTTGCTCGGTGGTAAGGGAGCCAACCTTGCAGAAATGAATTTAATCGGAATTCCTGTCCCTCCCGGATTCACAATAACTACAGATGTTTGTACGGAATACAATACGTTAGGACGTGATAAAGTGGTTGAGCTGCTGAAAGATGAAGTGGTAAAAGCAATCACTCACGTGGAAACGTTGATGAAATCTAAATTCGGTGACGTTGAAAATCCTTTGTTGGTGTCTGTACGTTCCGGTGCGCGCGCATCTATGCCGGGTATGATGGATACGATTCTGAACTTGGGATTGAATGACGAAGTGGTAGAAGGTATTATCCGTAAGACAGGTAATGCACGCTTTGCATGGGACTCTTATCGTCGTTTTGTGCAGATGTACGGTGACGTAGTATTGGGCATGAAGCCTACCAATAAAGAAGATATCGACCCCTTCGAAGCAATCATCGAAGAGGTGAAAAAAGAGAAAGGGGTAGAACTGGATAACGAGTTGAAAGTGGAAGACTTGCAGGAACTCGTAAAGAAATTTAAAGCTGCCGTAAAGGAACAGACCGGAAAAGATTTCCCGACTGGTGCATACGAACAACTTTGGGGAGCTATATGTGCCGTATTTGATTCATGGATGAATGAACGCGCTATCCTTTACCGTAAGATGGAAAGTATACCTGATGAATGGGGTACAGCTGTCAATGTACAGGCTATGGTGTTCGGTAATATGGGTGAAACTTCGGCTACTGGTGTTTGTTTCTCACGTGATGCCGGTACGGGTGAAGACCTTTTCAATGGTGAATATCTGATTAACGCACAAGGTGAAGATGTAGTGGCCGGTATCCGTACTCCGCAACAGATCACCAAGATTGGTTCTCAACGTTGGGCTGTATTGGCTGGTGTGACCGAAGATGTTCGCGCAGCAAAGTTCCCTTCCATGGAAGAGGCAATGCCGGAAATCTATAAAGAATTAGATGCTCTCCAGACTAAACTGGAAAATCATTATAAAGATATGCAGGACATGGAGTTCACCGTACAAGAAGGTAAACTCTGGTTCCTTCAGACACGTAACGGTAAGCGTACAGGTGCTGCCATGGTGAAGATCGCTATGGATTTGCTCCGTCAGGGCATGATTGACGAAAAGACTGCTTTGATGCGCGTGGAACCGAATAAACTCGATGAATTGCTTCACCCTGTATTCGATAAGGATGCTTTGAAGAAAGCCAAAGTGTTGACTCGTGGTCTTCCGGCTTCTCCGGGTGCTGCAACCGGTCAGGTGGTGTTCTTTGCTGACGACGCTGCTGAATGGCATGCTGCCGGTAAACGTGTGGTAATGGTTCGTATCGAAACTTCTCCGGAAGACTTGGCCGGTATGGCAGTTGCCGAAGGTATTCTTACGGCTCGTGGCGGTATGACTTCTCATGCTGCTGTTGTGGCTCGTGGTATGGGTAAATGTTGTGTATCGGGTGCAGGTGCATTGAATATCGATTATAAAAACCGTACCGTAGAAATTGACGGTGTTGTGTTGAAAGAAGGCGATTATATTTCTCTGAACGGAAGTACAGGTGTAGTTTATAATGGTAAGGTAGAAACACAGGCTGCAGAACTTTCCGGTGACTTTGCCGAATTAATGACGCTGGCTGATAAGTATACTCGTCTGCAGGTACGTACAAATGCGGATACTCCTCATGATGCGGAAGTGGCTCGTAACTTCGGTGCAGTAGGTATTGGTCTTTGCCGTACGGAACACATGTTCTTCGAAGGTGAAAAGATCAAGGCAATGCGTGAAATGATTCTGGCGGAAAATGCAGAAGGACGTCGTAAAGCATTGGCTAAGATTCTTCCATACCAACAGGAAGACTTTAAGGGCATCTTTAAAGCAATGGCTGGTTGCCCGGTAACTGTTCGTTTGCTCGATCCTCCTTTGCATGAGTTCGTTCCTCATGATTTGAAGGGACAGCAGGAAATGGCAGATACTATGGGTGTGAGCCTGCAATATATCCAGCAACGTGTAGAATCATTGTGTGAGCATAACCCGATGTTGGGTCACCGTGGTTGCCGTCTGGGAAATACTTATCCTGAAATTACGCAGATGCAGACACGTGCCATCTTGGGTGCTGCACTCGAATTGAAGAAAGAAGGAGTGGAAACTCATCCGGAAATCATGGTTCCATTAACTGGTATCTTGTATGAATTCAAGGAGCAGGAAAATGTAATCCGTGCGGAAGCTAAGAAGTTGTTTGAGGAAGTAGGAGATAGCATTGACTTCAAAGTGGGTACAATGATCGAAATTCCGCGTGCCGCTTTGACTGCCGACCGTATCGCTTCTTCTGCCGAGTTCTTCTCATTCGGTACAAATGACTTAACGCAGATGACCTTCGGTTATTCTCGTGATGATATAGCTTCTTTCCTTCCTGTTTATCTGGAAAAGAAGATTTTGAAAGTAGACCCGTTCCAGGTTCTCGACCAGAATGGCGTGGGACAGTTGGTACGTATGGCTACAGAAAAGGGCCGTGCTATCCGTCCGGATCTGAAATGTGGTATTTGTGGTGAACATGGTGGTGAGCCTTCTTCAGTGAAGTTCTGTCACCGGGTAGGTTTGAACTACGTTAGTTGTTCTCCATTCAGAGTGCCGATTGCCAGATTGGCGGCGGCGCAGGCAGCAATAGAAGGATAGTCAAATACGCTGGTTAGGTACTTAACTATCTGATAAATAGACTGTAAATACTTGTGAAAGTATTTGCAGTCTATTTTATTTTATGCCTGTTGGGTATTGATGTCCGTTTACCACCCAATATTTATTTGGTATTTATTATAAAAAACTAACTAAATGTTTGTTTAATCATAAAAACAGCTTTACATTTGCACCCCAGAAATCGACCGAATTGGGGTCTAACGTTTAATTTAAAAAAACAAAGAAAATGAAAAAGGGTTTATTATTGGTAGTTGTAATGTTAGCAACTATCGCTGTAAAAGCACAAGACATTTACGTAGGCGGATCTTTGAACGTTTGGCGTAACAGCACAGGCAACACTACTTCTTTTAAAGTTGCTCCGGAAGTTGGATACAACTTTAATGAAACATGGGCATTGGGTGCTGAATTGGATTATTCACATAATTATAATGGTGGACTAACAAAAAATTCAGTAATTGTTGCTCCATACATTCGTTGGTCTTACTGTGAAACCGGTGCGGTTCGCCTGTTTCTGGACGGAACTGCTGCTCTCGGCTTCGTGAAGGTTAAAGACGGAGACACTACTAAAGCCGGACAAGTGGGACTTAGACCGGGTATTGCTGTTAAATTGAACGATCACTTCTCTTTCATTGCCAAGTATGGTTTCCTGGGATATCGTAGAAATATAAATACGCTTGGAGATTCTTTTGGTCTTGAACTTACTAGTGAAGATCTTTCAATTGGTTTCCATTACGCATTCTAATAAGAAGAAAACAAATCAACAAATTAGGAAAGGGAGTTCTCAAAAATAGGGAATTCCCTTTTTTTATGTATAATCTCTATAAATTGCGCACTTGTTAACGAAAAAGTTGTTTAATACAAATTACAATTATACATTTGTATTGTTAAACAATGAGGTTAATAGAAACCTTTAGTATTAATTTAAAACTTTAAAATTATGAAGAAGAGTGTTTTGTTTGTTTTATTTGCACTGATTTCAGTGGCAGGTTTCTCTCAAATTACAGGTTGGAATGCCAAAGTAGGTATGAACTTTAGTAATTACACCGGTGATCTTGATCTGAATGCAAAGGTTGGATTCAAACTTGGTGGAGGTTTTGAATATGCTTTTACTGATACATGGTCACTGCAACCTTCATTATTCTTAACTAGTAAAGGTGCAAAGAAAGATGGCAATAGCATTAATGCAATGTATTTGGAATTGCCAGTAATGGCTGCTGCACGTTTCAATGTAGCAGATAATACTAATCTGGTGGTGAATGCAGGTCCTTATTTTGCTTGTGGTATTGCCGGTAAAACAAAGTTTGACTTAGGTAATGACACAGAACGTAAAGTCGACACTTTTGGTGATGATGCTTTGAAGCGTTTTGATGCAGGTCTTGGTGTAGGAGTTGCATTGGAATTTGGTAGAATCATTGCAGGCTTGGATGGTCAATTTGGTCTGGTTGATGTGGAAAAAGTTGGTAATCCTAAAAACATGAACTTCTCTATTATCGTGGGATATAAGTTCTGATAAGAAAACACCGAAAATACAGAAAGCCGTTGCGGAAGACAATTCGCGGCGGCTTTTTTATTTTATGATTGAGAAAGTCATTTCCTTTATTGGATATACAATAGGAATGTACAGTCAGTTTACTATCGGCTTTTTATTAATCTGATAGCTTTTTCAACTTTTTAAAGTGCTCGATTACGGCTAAATAGTTCTGATCCTGACAGGCGTCGAATTTGTTCCAAAGATCTCCTAATACGACAGCTCCTCCGAAACCGAAATCTTTAATCTCCAGCAAATTATCTTCATTGATACCTCCCAATGCCATCACTTTCGAATCGATAATTTTGGCTCTTTGTGCTTCACGCAATTCTTCGGCAGTATATGTTGAATAGTAATTCACTTTAGAGATACTATCATAAATAGGACTCATAAAAACATAGTCGTAAAAATGCTTTCTGTTTTTTACCTCCTCCACTGAATGGCACGAACAGCTGATGTGACCATAATAATCATGCGGCTCTTTGGGATTACGTGCATTCAGGTGGATCCCCATCAGATTAAATTCTTCTTTCAAATAGAAATGTTCATGCGTGACGATACGGCGGTGATATTTATCCGGAATAAGTGTCAATAGCCGTTCCGAATACATAGCCGGAGTTTCCGGCTTCCTAAGATGTAGGACATCCAGCCCCTCTTCGAAAAGAGCGGTAATAATCTTATCTTCTTCGACGAAGAAGGTAGGGGTGGTAACTACAATTAGTTTCATTTCTTTTGTTAAAATTGGATTGCTTAGCAAAGTTACTAATTAACTATGTCAGAAACCAACCTTTATAGTGAAAATTTGTTAGATTGCCATGTCCGCAGGTCGATTGTCCATAGTTCGCCGGCTAAAACATCTCCAAAATCACAGATTATTTTCAGCACTTCCGTAGCTTCAACGCTTCCTACAATAGCAGGAGTAACTCCCATCACACCTTTGGGCGGAGGAGGCATTCGTTGCATTTCTTCTTCATCAGGATAAAGATCCCGGTAGTTCTTTTTCTGGTTTCCATAGTTGAATACAGAAACCTGTCCTTCAAAGCCGCAGATAGCACCATATACGTATGGCTTTTTCTGTTCAATGCAGATATCGTTAATCAGGTAGCGGGTGGCAAAGTTATCACAGCCGTCGACTACTATATCATATTCCTGAATGATATGATAAGCATTTTCTTTCGTCAACCGGGTAGAGTAGGGATGTATTCTGATCTCGCTGTTGAGAGCGGAGAGCCGTTCCGCTGCACAGATAGCTTTCGGTTTGCCCAATTCTTTTTCGGAATAGAGAACTTGTCGTTGCAGGTTAGTGATGCTTACCAAATCGTCATCTACCAGTCCGAGACATCCCACACCGGCGCCTGCTAGGTAGAGAGCGATGGGAGAGCCTAGCCCTCCCACACCTACAATAAGCACTTTGGCTTCCTGCAGTTTCTTCTGACCTTCTTCTCCGATTTCGGGAAGTATGATTTGTCTATCGTATCGCATCTGCCTATCTTTTAAAATCAAAAGACTGATCCCAATCTTTCCAAACTGGTTCGCGACCTAGTTTCTTCAAGTCACGTTCCACTTCAACCGCCTTTCGCTCATCACTTACGTGAAATTGTTCCAGGGTTTGAGGATAACTGTAATATCCTCCCGGTTCAGTTTTACTCTCCGCACTCATGGTTGTAACACCGAGCGTTGCCATGTGATTTCGGATTTCTGCACTTTCACGGGTGGAATAGGAGATGTCTACGTCGTGGTCGAAGATTCGCATCGCGAATGTAAGTTGAGCCAGTTCCCGGTCGTTCATGACTACATTCGGTTGGAAGCCGCCATTTTCAGACGGGCGCATACGTGGGAAATTTACGCTGTATTTCGTTTTCCAGTAATGCTTTTGCAAATAACGTAGATGATAAGCCATCATCGTTACGTCTGTCCGCCATTCTTCCAGACCGATCAGGACACCCATGCCAATCTTATGTACACCTGCCTGTCCCATACGGTCGAAGCCGTCTACACGCCATTCGAATTTAGACTTCATGCCTCTCGGATGATATGTCTTGTAATTTGCTTTATGGTAAGTCTCTTGAAAACAGATCACTCCATTCAGACCATGATTAGTCAGTTCCTGATATTCTTCTGCTTTAAGGGGCATTACTTCAATTTGCAGGTTGCTGAAATAAGGTTTTGCCAAATCCAGCGCCCGGGCAATGTAGGGAACACCTGCTGCGGCAGGGTTTTCACCGGTTACGAGCAGTAGATTTTCAAAAGGAGCCAGTCGTTTGATGGCTTTGTATTCGTTGACAATCTCTTCCTCTGTCAGTATCGTTCTCTTCATCGGATTGCTGATGTGGAAACCGCAATAGACACAGGAGTTGGTACATGAATTAGTCAGGTAGAGTGGTACGAACATGGAGATAGTCTTACCGAACCGTTCCATCGTATATTTCTGACTAAGGCGTGCCATCACTTCCAGATAAGGAGTGGCGGCAGGTGAAATCAGCGCCATAAAGTCGTTGACATCCAGATGCTCTTTTTTACCCAATGCACGGCGTACGTCGGCATCTGTTTTGGAATAGATGGCTTTTGTCGTCTCTTCCCAGGATATTTTTTCTAATTCGTCGGAGAACATTCTTATTAAATTGAGAATTAAAAATTGAAAATTGAAATGAGGGGAGGGCAGGTTCGGTCAGTGGGCTGACTTTCTGTTTCTCCCCACTCATTATTTGTTGGTTTTAGCGCTTTTCTTTAAATCGCGTGACAATCTCATTGCACAGAAATTAGGTCCGCACATCGTACAATATTCTCCATCGATATGATGTCCTGCACGGAAATAGGTCTGCGCCCGCTCCGGGTCGAGAGACAGGTCGAACTGATCTTTCCAGCGGAACTCATAGCGAGCTTTACTCAATGCGTTGTCTCGTACCTGTGCACCCGGGTGTCCTTTTGCCAGGTCAGCGGCATGAGCGGCTATCTTGTAGGTAATGACTCCTACGCGTACATCCTCTTTGTCGGGTAAGGCAAGGTGTTCTTTCGGAGTGACATAACAAAGCATAGCCGTACCCAGCCATCCGATTTGTGCGGCACCGATAGCAGAAGTGATATGGTCGTATCCGGGAGCAATATCCGTCACCAACGGGCCGAGTGTATAGAATGGGGCGTCATGGCATTTTTCAATCTGACGTTCCATGTTCTCTTTGATTTTATGCATCGGAACGTGTCCGGGGCCTTCAATAAATGCCTGAACATTCTTATCCCAGGCACGAAGCACTAATTCTCCCATGGTATCCAGTTCGGCGAACTGCGCTTCATCGTTCGCATCGTAGATAGAACCCGGACGAAGTCCGTCGCCTAAAGAAACGGCTACATCATATTGTGCTAGGATATCACAAATATCATCAAAGTGATCGTATAAGAAACTTTCCTGATCGTGTACGAGACACCATTTACTCATTATGCTTCCTCCACGGCTGACAATACCGCACAACCGCTTATCGGCAAGATGAACATTATGGCGGCGGATCCCTGCATGAATGGTGAAGTAATCTACACCTTGTTCGCATTGTTCAATCAATGTATCCCGGTAGATTTCCCAGGTGAGGTCTTCCACTATGCCGTTCACCTTTTCAAGTGCCTGATAAATAGGAACCGTGCCGACGGGTACGGGACAATTACGGATAATCCATTCGCGTGTTTCATGGATATTTTCTCCTGTGGAAAGATCCATCAAGGTATCGCCACCCCATTTGCAGCTCCACAATGCTTTCTCCACTTCTTCATCTATGCTTGAGGTAGTAGCCGAATTTCCGATATTCGTATTGATTTTCACAAGGAAGTTGCGTCCGATAATCATCGGTTCAGCTTCCGGGTGGTTGATATTGGCCGGTAATACAGCACGTCCTTCTGCAATCTCCTGACGGACAAATTCTGGAGTAATGTGGGTCTTAATTCCCAATTCCTCGCAATTCATGTTCTCGCGGATTGCTACATATTCCATTTCAGGGGTGATAATCCCTCTTTTGGCGTATGCCATTTGAGTGATTGCTTCTCCTTTTTTAGCGCGATAGGGCAGAGCGATGTGCTCGAAACGTAAGTGATCGAGACTTTTATCGTCCCTTCTCATTTGTCCGTATTCCGAAGTAATTTCGGGAAGTTGTTCCACATCACCACGGCCTACAATCCATTCTTCACGCATACGGGGCAGTCCTTTTTTAAGATCAATGCTCATATCTGCATCGCTGAACGGTCCGCTGGTATCATATACATATATCTCCGGGTTCGGTGTTACTATCTTTTCTTCGCCTTCAAAGCTGACACTGGGCACTTGTTCCACTTTCCGCATCGCTACACGGATATTCGGATAAAGTTTACCGGGTAAATAGACTTTCTGCGAGCGGGGGAATTTTATTTTTTGTTCCATAGTTTATTCGTTTTTAATCAAGAAAAGCCGTTAGAGGTGAACTTGCTTCTGCCACGAAGTCGACGGCTTGTAATCCTAATCCTGCTTCGTAAGCCTGTCTTCCGGCTTCTGTAGCCGCTTTGAATGCTTTTGCCATTTCTACCGGATTTCCGGCAACGGCTATTGCGGTATTAACTAATACAGCGGAAGCTCCCAGTTCCATTGCTTCGGCAGCATGACTGGGTGCACCGATACCCGCATCTACGACTACCGGGATACCTGCCTGTTCGATAATGATTTGCAGGAATTCTTTGGTCTGCAATCCTTTATTGGTACCGATTGGTGCACCGAGCGGCATAACGGTAGCTGCGCCCGCTTCTTCCAGACGTTTGCAGAGTACAGGGTCAGCCTGACAATAAGGCAACACGATAAAACCCAGTTTTACCAGTTCTTCCGTGGCTTTCAGTGTCTCGATAGAGTCAGGGAGCAGATAGCGTGGGTCCGGGTGAATTTCCAGTTTCAGCCAGTTTGTTCCAAAGGCTTCACGAGCCAACTGTGCTGCAAAAACAGCCTCTTCTGCATTACGTACACCGGAAGTATTGGGCAATAGCTGAATATTCGGATGAATAATATGTTTCAGCATGTCATCCTCTTTGTTGTCCATGTCGATTCGTTTCATGGCAACAGTAACCATTTCCGTGCCTGAAGCCAGAATAGCTTGTTCCATTACTTCATTGGAATTGAATTTTCCTGTTCCCAGGAAAAGACGGGAGTTAAATTCGCGTCCCGCAATTACTAACTTTTCCATTCTATATATATTATAAATTAAATTACTGATTGTACATCATTGCTTTACGCATGATTCAGGATTCTACGTGTTTCTTCTATCGGATTATCCGCTCCGAGAATGGTTCCCGACAGGGCTATCCCGTTTACTCCTGTGTGAAGTATGGCAGGAATATCCTCATAAGTGATTCCTCCAATCGCTACTACGGGGATTTCGATATTCGCCTCTTTCATCTGTGAAAGGATGGAGGAATAGCCTTCCAATCCCAGTACAGGGCTTAAATTCTTTTTGGTGGTAGTAAACCGGAAAGGACCGATGCCAAGATAATCGGCACCGGCACGATAGTGCTGTACAACATCTTCGAATGTATTTGCAGTGCCGCCGATAATGAAAGCCTCTCCAAGAATTTGGCGGGCCTGGTCGATAGGCATATCCTTTTTGCCCAGATGCACACCGTCCACTTCCAGCTTTCGCGCCAGTTCAACGTGATCGTCCAGAACCAGGATTGCTTCGTGCTCTTTACAAAGCGGTTTCAGTTGCAGGGCTACTGCCTCCACTTCTTCGAGAGGAGCCTCTTTCATGCGTAGTTGGATCCATTTGCACCCGCCTTCGAGTGCCATACGTGCCGATTCGAGGTACGAGTACCGTTCGGTCTGATGCGTGATAAATTGTAGACTGACCATTCCTTTATCCTCCGCAAGCAGCTTTGATAATCACCAGGTTATCGTTCTCATGCAATATGAAACCCTCCCATTCGGTACGGGGAATCATTTTGTTGTTTACGGCGATAGCAATGCCTTGAACCGGAAGTTCGAGCTGTGCTGTCAGTTGTGTAAGGGTAGAGTCGGGAGTAATTTCCACCTCTTTGTTGTTCACTTGTACTTTCATTGTCCTATCAGAATAAATAAGTTGAAAGTAAATACAAAGAGCGTGCTTGAATGGAAAGGCGATAAGAAGAAACACAATCCCTACGTCAGTACTAACTGCCTCAGGTTCCTAGGGTATAATCTCAGCCCCTCATGGGGCACCCCTTTGTCTTTACGGGGGCAAAGTAAGTGAAAAAGAAACAGAAAAACACTAAATCATTCGATTTTTTTTCATTTTTCTGTTGATTCCTGTTTTTTGATAGGATGAGAAAAGATAAACCGGGCACCATTTTTGTAATTCTTGTCAATCCAGATATCACCTCCCATATATTGGATGGTCAGTTTGCAGATAGCCAGTCCCAATCCTGTACCCTGTACGAACTCATTCAGCTTTTCGAAACGTTGGAATACCAGCTCCTGTTTATCTTCGGGGATTCCGGTGCCGGTATCAGTTACCGAGAACAGCATACATTGCTTTTTTTCGTCCACTTCATAATCCAGCGTAATACTTCCTCCGGCAGGAGTGAATTTCAAGGCATTGTTCAGCAGATTGATAATAATCTGCTGCAGGCGCAAGGGATCTGTGTAGAGCATGTAAGGCTCTTTAGGCATTTGCAGTTTAATGTCTACATCCATTGTCTTGTTCCGGTTGGTCAGAGTAATCATATTCTGGCAATGGTTCACCAGCTCACACCATTCATAGTTGAATTGCAGTTTTCCTGATTCCAGGCGTGATATATCCAGTACATCACTAATCAGTTGGAGCAACAGATTGGAGTTGGTCTGGACAATATCTGCGTATTCTTTCAGTTCGTTATTCTGCTCTACCGAACCGATAATCAGACTGGAGAAACCGACAATAGCATTTAGCGGAGTCCGTATCTCGTGGCTCATATTCGAAACAAAGGCACTTTTCAGTTGGTTAGCTTCTTCGGCGCGCTCTTTAGCATCACGCAATTCGACTTCAGACTCTTCCAACTTCTTTTTATCTTCCCGTAGTTGTTTCGTAGTTCTTTCAAGGTGATTCTTCAGGATTTTAGTCCGGTAATAGTAATACAGCGAAATCATTAGACTTCCTACTAATACGAGAAATATAATCAGGATGAATTGTACTTCTGTCTTATAGGCCACAAAGAATGGGATGGGCTGATTGATTACCATTGAGTTAACAGGTAACTTCTTGTTTTCAAATCCCCATTCCTTTAGTTTCTTCGCATCAAATTTATATCTGTTGGGTAAGATATTGATACTGCTGATATCAGTTTCCTTCTGGTCTAAAAAGCGGTAGGCATATTCTCCCATGCTTTGTCCCACTCCTTCATATTGCGGGACATATCCTCCGATAGCCCAGTAACCTATTGCAGTGGAAGTCATGCTGAACATAGGCAGGAGAGGATTGGCTTTGGAAAAAGCATAAACGGAGTTATTCATGTAAGTAATACCCCGGTTATCGATTCTCCAGATGCCAAGCAACATGACTGTGTTTCTGGGAAGATTGCGCAATTGACTGGCAGCCATATCGAGTGTATGGATGCGGCCATCGACGTAGGTGATAGACAACTGTGGGAAATGTTGCAGGTTTTTCTTGAACCATGCCAGTTCGGCAAGTCCGTTGTATGTGTTATCCGATACAAATACAAGGTGTTCTGTTTCCGGATAGAAATCCTGTATCATTTCAATATCTTTTTTAATGTCATATTCGTATGTGCTACAATATCTTACGTTGTATTCCTTCATGCGTTCCATTAAGTTAATGCTTTCGGGATTATAGCTTCGGATGTCGGTTGAATCCTCCGGAATACGTATTCCGTTGCGTGATGCCATTGCACAGAAAACAGGAAGCTGCTTGTACTTTTCATCTTCGAGATGGAGGAAACTGCTCCATGCTTCACCACCCAGGAGAATAACTAATTTGGCTTTCGGATGTTTGTCCAGAATATCGGTCAATGTTTTTTTCCATTGATGCGCCTGCGTTAAGTCTGTTGCATTCATATTTTCTACCATGGTCGAATATCTTCCTCCCAATTGGGTGTAGGTCTCTATAAATGTGCTGATGTTATCGTAGGTATATTTAGTGTCAGAATTATAAGAGGTGATAAACAGGATTTCTTCCTCAGATTCTTCTGTG
This sequence comes from Bacteroides sp. MSSM.1001136sp1_RTP21357st2_D2_RTP21359_211015, assembly GCF_040913205.1. Classification (NCBI taxonomy): domain Bacteria; kingdom Pseudomonadati; phylum Bacteroidota; class Bacteroidia; order Bacteroidales; family Bacteroidaceae; genus Bacteroides; species Bacteroides sp. MSSM.1001136sp1_RTP21357st2_D2_RTP21359_211015. The sequence goes on from NZ_JBDFVF010000001.1 coordinate 241,849, forward strand.
GTGGCAGCATTGCCAACATTGCTAAAAAAGGGGAGGAAAAGGAGTACGGCAATGGAGACAATAAATCGTATTTTTTTTCTTTTATACAGTACCATAATTGTTTGTTATGTTGTTTTATGAGTTGCAAAAATACAACTAATGCATCTGATATACAATAAAAGTCTGTTCTTTTTAATCTGTAAAAAAGGTCGCTGTGAAAAACACAACGACCTTTTCCATAAGTATAGTTTAGCTTGTAAATTTGATTACATTCTTTTTTCAACCACATCCCAGTCGATGATATCCCACAGGGCGTTTACGTGGTCGGCACGGCGGTTCTGGTAATCCAGATAATAGGAGTGTTCCCAAACGTCAAATCCAAGAAGTGGTTTCAAACCGGCACGTACCGGATTGCTGCCGTTCCCCTCTTTAGTGATTTTCAGTTTACCGTCTTTATCTACGGATAGCCAAGCCCATCCTGAACCAAACAATCCGACTGCTGCTGCATTGAATTCTTTCTTGAAGTTTTCAAAACTGCCAAAGTCACGTTTGATGGCTTCTCCCAGTTTACCGGCCGGCTCCTTCTTTGAAGGTTTCGGGGCAAATTGCAGGAAGTACAGGTTGTGGTTCAATACTTGTCCGGCGTTATTGAATATAGCTCCATCCGGTGCGGCTGCAACGATTTCTTCTACCGTTTTACCTTCATATTCTGTTCCGGGCACGAGGCTATTCAGATTATTTACATACGTTTGTAGATGTTTTCCGTAATGGAAATCTATTGTTTGCTGACTGATTACAGGTTCCAACGCATTGTTAGCGTAAGGAAGTTTAGGCATTTCGTAAGTCATGGTCATCATAATTAAAGACATTAATATAGTATTCATAATGTTACAAGTTTTAATTGGCTTGTTATACTATAATAACAGAAGCCCTTTGCAAAATGTTCACAGCATCTTACTTTATTTGTAAATGTACTGTATGCGTTCCACTTCTTTTGGATGCTCACGGTCGGTCCGGCAGATCCATTGGCCCGTATTATCATATTCATAATAAGAATTGCTATCGATCTGGTTTCCGTATTTATCGTACAGGCAGGTCAGGCATCCCGATGTTTTCTGGTTATTGCCTAAAATCCGTTGGTAAACGATTTGTGTCAGATAACCGTATTTATCGTATTCATAAGCATCTTTTTGTGAAATAATCTGATCCGAAGAATTTGCAAAAAGCAGGTTTTGATGTTGGGATGAAATCAATCTGCCTTTATCATCATATTTGTTTGCGGTGTACGCCTGAAGTTCTCCATTCTTATTATACTCTTTGGTTTCGGTCAATAACCCCTGTTTATTATAGGAACTTATGATGACTCTTCCATCTGTATACTTGAGCGAATCACTCTCGATACTTCCGTCCGTACCGATACGGCGTGTCCGTCGGTAGAGATCCGTTTTGGTTTTCGGATTCGTTTGCACTTCAAAGATGCAGTGACCTTGCGGATCGTATAATCTGTTCGTTTGTATTTCATTGCTTGGCTGACCGTTCTTTACGGTAAGCGACAATGTAGAAATGAGCTGCCCCTTATCATCATACGAATAAGTGGTCGAGGTATTTCCCGTACTGTCATTTTCCGCAGACTTAATCAATCGTCCTCCATTATAGTATTTCACAGAAGTAGGAGTGGATATGATTGTTTGCAGAATAAACGGTGTCCGTAGTGCATTGGCCTGGTCACGAAATTCCTTATACCTGTGTGTGCAAAGAAAATCCTGCAGCATACTCAAAGATTCGGAATTGACAATGGCAGCTTTTAAAAGCTCAAAATCAGCTTTTTCACTAAGATATTCAAGGTCGTCCAGATGAGTACGTGCTGTAGAAGTCAGGTAAGGTGATTGCTTATACTCGTCAATAATCTGCCGGATGTCTGTTGCGTTTCCTTTCTCCCGGAGGCTGTCGATCCCTTGAAACAGAAAATCATCGTATAACGCGCGGACTTCCGGAAGGAATGGACGCGTATCTTTATCCGTGAAGAATTTCTGCATGTTGGCGTTATCAAAAAATGCCTTGAAATTCGCTGATGTCGGATTACTCTTTACAATCTGGTAAAGCCGTTTGTTTTCCGCAGTGTTGATTTGAGAGATAAATTTGCCGTTCGGATATTCCGTGATGTACGTTTGATAAATATTCAGCGTAGGTGTTTTCAGCATACCTTCCAGTAAAGCCATTTCACGGATGTCCCGTACCTTTTGCAAGATGGTAGAATCTCCCGGATAACCGCTTGACTGGATACTGTCCATCAACGTCTTGCTAAAAGGGATTTGATCTTTCGAAGCTTCCAGAATGGAGATAACAGCCAGTTCCGCTTTGTTTTGTACGTTGGAAAGTTGTATTTTCTCTTCTTCACAGATATTGGGAAAATAAGCTTTCGTTGCCCTTTCGTAGCATCCGAAATAGTTGGTGGCAGCCTGTTCGCTTTGCTCGTTCCACAATCCGTTGAGCACATCCAATAATGCCAGTTCCTCGGCATAATAGGTTTGTGTCTCGTCATCTATCTTATCACGGTTTTTCTGCCATTTGTCGGCGTCATTATCGTTCAGATACTTTAGCAGCTTTTCCAGGCGGCTCTGCTTTTGTGCCATTGCCTGTGGAATGCAGGCGACCAGAAACAAACTCAAAATAATCGATAAAAATATACTTCTTTTCATTGCTTTTTGGTGTTAGGTTAAAATAGTTAGTGATGAAAATTCATAAAAATACCTTCATTCTCGAATGAATATTATACTTTTGTATTGAGAACAAATTTGAATGCCAAGGGTTTGTTAAAAATCCACATTGTTTTTATAATGCTGTTATGAATACCAATTATATAGATGAATTGAACGAGAGTCAGTGTGCTGCAGTGACTTATAATGACGGTCCTTCGCTGGTGATAGCCGGTGCAGGTTCGGGGAAGACGCGCGTATTGACTTATAAAATCGCTTACTTGCTGGAACAGGAGAACGGCTACAATCCGTGGAATATCCTTGCACTGACCTTTACGAATAAGGCGGCGCGCGAGATGAAAGAGCGTATTGCCCGTCAGGTAGGTATGGAACGGGCACGTTATTTGTGGATGGGGACTTTCCATTCCATCTTCTCACGGATTCTTCGTGCCGAAGCAACATTTATCGGGTTCACTTCCCAGTTCACCATCTATGATACGGCTGATAGTAAGAGTCTGCTCCGTTCCATCATCAAAGAGATGGGATTGGACGAGAAAACTTATAAACCGGGAGTAGTGCAGGCACGCATCTCCAATGCCAAAAACCATTTGGTCACTCCTACGGGATACGCTGCCAATAAAGAGGCTTACGAAGGAGATATGGCTGCCAAGATGCCTGCTATCCGTGATATCTATACTCGTTATTGGGACAGATGTCGTCAGGCAGGTGCAATGGATTTCGATGATTTACTGGTGTACACCTATATTTTATTCCGTGACTTTCCGGAAGTGTTGGCACGCTACCGGGATCAGTTCCGTTATGTGCTGGTAGATGAGTATCAGGATACGAATTATGCGCAGCATAGCATTGTCCTGCAACTGACTAAAGAAAATCAACGGGTCTGTGTAGTGGGAGACGATGCGCAAAGTATCTATTCTTTCCGTGGGGCGGATATTGACAATATTCTCTATTTTACAAAAATCTATCCCAATACGAAAGTCTTTAAACTGGAGCAGAATTACCGTTCCACACAAACCATTGTTTGTGCTGCCAACAGCTTGATTGAGAAGAATGAACGCCAGATACGGAAAGCCGTGTTTTCGGAGAAAGAAAAGGGGGAACCTATCGGCGTATTTCAGGCGTATAGCGATGTGGAAGAGGGAGATATTGTAGCTAATAAGATTGCAGAGCTACGACGGGAGTATCGCTACGGATATGCTGATTTTGCCATCCTGTATCGTACGAATGCACAAAGCCGTATTTTTGAAGAGGCTCTTCGGAAACGGAGTATACCTTATAAGATTTACGGAGGACTTTCGTTCTACCAGCGAAAAGAGATAAAAGATGTGATTGCTTATTTCCGTTTGGTAGTGAATCCGAATGATGAAGAAGCATTCAAGCGAATCATTAATTATCCGGCTCGTGGTATTGGAGATACGACAGTCGGGAAGATTATATCGGCGGCTACCGATCATGGCGTAAGTCTTTGGGCGGCACTCTGCGAACCATTGAGTTACGGACTGGATATAAATAAAGGAACGCATGCAAAACTGCAAGGCTTTCGTGAATTGATAGAAGGTTTCATTGTCGATCAGGCAGATAAGAACGCTTATGAAATAGGAACGAATATCATCCGTCAGTCCGGCATTATCAACGATGTCTGTCAGGACACATCCCCCGAGAACCTAAGCCGTAAAGAAAATATAGAAGAGTTGGTGAATGGAATGAATGACTTCTGCGCTTTGCGGCAGGAGGAGGGTAACCCGAATGTGTCTCTTACCGATTTCCTTTCGGAGATTGCATTGCTTACCGATCAGGATTCCGACAAGGCGGATGATGGGGAAAAGATAACGTTGATGACAGTTCATTCGGCTAAAGGATTGGAGTTTAAGAATGTATTTGTGGTCGGTCTGGAAGAAAACCTGTTTCCCAGTGGGATGGTAGGAGATTCTCCCCGGGCACTGGAAGAAGAACGTCGTTTGTTCTATGTAGCTATTACTCGTGCGGAGGAACATTGTTATCTGTCTTTTGCCAAAACCCGTTTCCGTTATGGAAGGATGGAATTTGGAAGCCCCAGTCGTTTCTTGCGTGATATCGATGTTCATTACTTGCAATTGCCGCATGAGGCAGGAGTGAGTCGTGCTGTCGATGAAGGTGCGGGACGTTTCCGTAGAGAGATTGAAGGAGGATTCACCCGTTCTGCTTCTCCGTCGCGTGCTCCTTTCGGAAGTACATCTTCCGAACAGCGTGAACGTCCGAAAGCACAGATCATTGCTCCCAGCGTACCGAGGAATTTGAAGAAAGTTAGTACTGTTAGCCCAAGTAGCGGTGCACAGGCAACCTCTTCCACTTCGCCATCGGTAGCAGGAGTACAGGCCGGACAGATGATAGAGCACGAACGTTTCGGATTGGGTGAAGTGATTAAAGTAGAAGGAACGGGAGACAATGCGAAAGCAACTATTCATTTTAAAAATGCGGGAGACAAACAACTATTATTACGTTTCGCTCGTTTTAAAGTGGTAGAATAAATAATAACACTAAATAGAGAGACTCATGAAGAAACAACTAACAGTAATTTTGCTTTCCGCTTTGATTTTGAGTGGATGTGCGTCGGGGCGTATGGGAAATCCGGGAGCTATCATGGCAGGTGCTTCTATCGGAGGTAGTCTGGGAAGTTCGATAGGCGGACTTATCGGAGATAATAATCATGGCTGGAGGGGCGGTTACCGTGGTTCTGCTATTGGGAATATTGTGGGAACCATTGCCGGTGCGGCTATTGGAAACGCGTTGACGGCGCCGAGACAAGAGCAAATAGAGGAAGATGCGTATATTCCTGAAGTGAGGGAAGTCCGTGTGCAAAAATATAAGAAGCAGCCGGTGCAGCAGCCTATTTCTCAACTGAAGTTGCGCAAGATCCGTTTTATAGATGATAATCGTAGTCATGTGATTGATGCGGGAGAAAATAGCAAGATAATCTTTGAGATTATGAATGAAGGGAGAAATCCTGTTTATAATGTAGTTCCTGTGGTAGAAACGGTGGGGAAGGTGAAGCATCTCGGCATTTCTCCTTCTGTGATGGTGGAGGAAATTCTTCCGGGTGAAGGCATCCGTTATACCGCTTCCATTCACGCAGGTGAAAAATTGAAAGACGGTGAAGTGACATTCCGTGTCGCAGTGGCGGACGAGAATGGAGTGATTTGTGATTCGCAAGAATTTACCCTGCCTACACAGCGCGGAAACTAGAAATAACAGCCCGAATATCCGGTTTAAACATAGTGACGGTATATGCCTGGAATAGTGACGCTATCCTAAGCATATACCGTCACTATGTTGGTGGGATAGCGTCACTCTTTTCGGAGTATCTTTTTCTTTTCATAAGCAGTGCTGACTCACTTTTTCTGCAATAATATTATTTCTGTCATGATGTATAATTATTAGGGCATCTATTAGTATCATGAAATCGTAATATTATTATCTTTGTTGGTAAATGATAAAAACCTGAAAAACAGGAGGAAAAAGATAATGAATAAATTTTATTTTATCTTATTGTTGTGTTTGTTTTCATCCTGTAGGATAAACAAGACAAACCATGTAGAAACATGCAAAACTGAAAATGACAGTACAGAACAGTTCTATGACCAGTCGGAGGGTATGGAAATATTGGATACACTGGGTAAGGTTTATGGTAATGAACCTCATATAGCCGGGTTGTCTTTGGAAACTCCCAACTGCCCCGACTTTATTGAAGGTATCTATTTTGATAAAGCTACTCTTGTTTTTCAGGTCACAGGAGATACAGTCAAAGCACGGCAGATATTGGAAAAGGCTTCCGGAAGTAAGAATTTCAGGCTGGAACTTATGGGTGGTAGTAATTACTCGCAAACCCAGTTGCTCGCTATCCAGAAGGAGTTAAATAAGAAAATGGAAGAGTCGGGATATGAGAATATAAAAAGGAATGTAACGGGATATGGTGTAGGATTGCGACATATAGAAATCCGTCTGATTGTGAATACTCCCGAAAAACAAAAAGAATTCCGGGAGAAGATTATGGACTCGCCTGCTTTTCAATTTAGTGGTGTGACAGAGCCGATTATCAATCAAAAAGTGGGTGTGAACCATATAAACGGTATTTATATCCGTCCCGAATATCCGGTTTATTCTACAGCTGCAGAACAGGTAACATTCATTCTCAATAACTACAGCGGTGGAACAATAGAATGTGGAGAACGTTATTATGTTACTTTTGAAGATGAAAAGGGGATCTGGTGGGAATTGCCTATGAATACCGCTTTTGTTAGCATAGCTTATGTTATACAGGATAAGAGAGAACGGGAGATGAGGGCTTCGCTTTATCCGGATGTGCATCCGAATAAAGCCGGACGTTACCGTTATTTTTACGAGGTGACCATCAACAGGAAACCTGTCTTGATGATGGCTGAATTTAGATTGTCGGACAATGAGAAGGAATGGAAAGAGGCAAAAAGAACGCCTTTACCCGAAGGATTGTTGACAATGAAGCAGGACAACACTCATCAGACGGTTGGGGAACAGGTGGAAGAACTGGTTTATGATATGGTGGAGGTTATGCCGGAATTTCCAGGAGGTGTACGCGCTATGCTTGATTTCATTAAGAAGAATATTCAGTATCCGGAAATAGCTCGCAAAAATGGCATACAGGGGAGGGTGATTGTAGGAGTTGTGGTTGATAAGAATGGCTCTGTAACCAATCTGACTATCCTCAAAAGCATTGATCCTTATTTGGATAAAGAAGCTATCCGTGTTATCAGGCTTATGCCGAAGTGGAAACCGGGGACACAGATGGATAAACCGGTGAAGGTTAAATATGCTATTCCCGTAAGTTTTAAACTTGCCGATTAAAGATAACAAATTCCGGAGATAAAACTAGGTTGGAGAAGTTGCTTTCATACCGAAATAAGACTATACCTAAAACCATACCTAAAGCTATGCTTTAGCATCTGTAAAGCGTAGCTTTATCTAATCTAAAGCTACGCTTTTCATAGTCTTACCAATTATTTCCGGCGTTACTGCTATTGACCAGCATCTCTACCCGCTGTCTGTATGTATTTGCTCCTTCAGCGATATTCTTTCCCGCATCCGCTGTTCCCATTCCATAAACAACGATAGGAGTCTGCCACACCATACCTGAATGGATAGCACTGCCCTGATAAGGGCGTAAAAGTTCGTCCATAGTGAAACCATTCCTTCCTCCGCTGCGGTAAGCATCGAATTCAGATCCGGTAGTTGTTACCACTGTCAGCGGTTTACCGGCGACTGCCGGAGTCTTGGATAGGAAAGTAAAGACTTCATCCTGCCATTTCTTTAGTAATGACGGTGCAGACATCCAATAGAAAGGAAACTGATAGATCACAGCAGAGGCATCAGAGATGATTTTACTCCATTCGTCTACATTGAAAGCGATGTCAGGCGATAATTCGTAAAGGTTGAATACGGCTACTCCTTCAATGTCACCAACGGCATCAATTAATGCCTTGTTTGCTTGAGATCCTTTCATGTTTGGATGTGCCAGCAGGATCACTACTTTTCTTAAATCTTTATTCATATTCAATCAGGTATTTAGGATGATATAACTACTTATAGATTATAAAGGTGTAAAAATAAGAAAAAGTTCGCGAAAACCAATATCTTAATTAAAAATAAAACAATCCCTCTTTGCTTTTGAATTTGTATTTTTGCATCCACGTTCGTAAGGCGTTATTTTAGATAATAATTTATATATGATAGATTTTAATCAGTTCCCTTCTCCTTGTTACATCATGGAAGAAGAGCTTTTAAGAAAGAACCTGTGTTTGATAAAAAGCGTGGCCGACAGGGCGGGAGTGGAGATTATTCTTGCTTTCAAGTCATTTGCCATGTGGCGCTCTTTCCCCATATTCCGTGAATATATAGATCATTCTACGGCAAGTTCGGTGTATGAAGCCCGTTTGGCATTGGAAGAGTTCGGCAGCAAGGCGCATACATATTCTCCTGCTTATACGGAACAGGATTTCCCGGAAATCATGCGTTGCAGCAGTCATATCACATTCAACTCAATGCAGCAGTTTGAACGCTTCTATCCGATGGTGGTTGCAGAAGGAAGTGGCATCTCTTGTGGTATCCGCGTAAATCCTGAATATTCGGAAGTGGAAACCGAACTTTATAATCCATGTGCACCCGGCACACGTTTTGGGATAACAGCCGATTTGTTGCCCGAAGCATTACCGCAAGGTATTGAAGGCTTTCATTGTCATTGTCACTGTGAATCTTCTTCTTATGAGCTGGAACGTACATTGGAACATCTTGAAGCTAAATTTGCCCATTGGTTTCCACAGATTAAATGGTTGAATCTGGGTGGTGGACACCTGATGACTCGTAAGGATTATGATACCGAACATTTGATAAGACTGTTGCAAGGATTAAAAGCACGCTATCCTCATTTGCGCATTATCCTGGAGCCCGGTTCGGCCTTTACCTGGCAGACGGGAGTGCTGACTTCCGAAGTGGTGGATATTGTGGAAAGTCGTGGTATCAAGACGGCTATTTTGAATGTTAGTTTCACTTGCCACATGCCGGATTGTCTGGAGATGCCATATCAACCTGCCGTGCGTGGTGCAGAGATGGGAAATGAAGGAAAATATATTTATCGTCTCGGAGGAAATTCCTGTTTGAGCGGTGATTATATGGGACTGTGGAGCTTCGATCACGAGTTGCAAATCGGAGAGCGTATCGTGTTCGAAGATATGATTCATTATACGATGGTCAAGACAAATATGTTTAACGGAATTCATCATCCTGCCATTGCCATTTGGACAAAAGAGGGGAAAGCTGAAATATACAAGCAATTTTCTTATGAAGATTATCGTGACCGAATGAGTTGATAATCAAAATGATTGTTTTGCGGTAGGTGCAAAGTGAACAGATTTCTGTGAAAAAAGTAGGCAGAATGTTTGCATGTTTACGGAAAATCCCTACCTTTGCAACCGCAAACGAAAAAATGCGGAAATAGCTCAGTTGGTAGAGCATAACCTTGCCAAGGTTAGGGTCGCGAGTTCGAGTCTCGTTTTCCGCTCATGTTTCTTTGAAATGTTGGAACAATAATCTTTGCCCAGGTGGCGGAATTGGTAGACGCGCACGTTTCAGGTGCGTGTGTCGAGAGGCATGCAGGTTCGAGTCCTGT